>NZ_JBZNBU010000141.1:0-4034 GCF_058530065.1 Waterburya sp.
TAAAAGTTGATCTCTAACATATTCAATACGTCGTGTAACCTTATTTTGAGAACCACTACTATCATATTTTGTATATTGTTTAAATTCTTGAGAATGCAAAAAAGAAGTTGATTTTGGCTTTAAATTTGGATGTTGTCTTAATGCTAGAGCAACACCAACAGTAATTGATTCAAATTTAATTCTAGTTGTAGGCTCATAGCGTTGTTTAGATTTTCGATGAATATGTAAAGCATTTGGAAAGTATTTTTCCATAAAATTTAGCATCGAAATAAATTCATTTCGCATTGCGTCAAGATCTAAAGAATCGGATTTATTTTCTTGTTCTAAATACTTGTCTAAAAATTCATGTACTTTTCTACCTGAATAATTTTGATAATTATTTAAAAATGCAAAGAAGCGTAAAACAAATTCTTGCGGATCTCGCTTTTTAATTTCGGTTTCAGTAAAAGAACATAAATTGCGAAATTGCTCTAGTTTTGATAACTCTTCAATCAAATCGAGAAACTTCCCTGGTTTACTTCCTCTGCGTTTCTCCATTTCGTTTAATTCCACACTACCAGTATTGATTCTTTCAAAAAGATCCCTTCTTACTTCTTCATCTGCTTCCTCTGTTAGTTGAATCATTCTAATAGTATTTCTTTGAAAACGTCTCTGACGGGATAATGGTAAATCTTTGAAAGTAAAACCATTAAGACTTGGTAATTTTTCAAGTTTGTTTAATCTCAATTCGTTTTTGACAAATTTAGCCAAAGTACGAATTCTTTGTGTACCATCAATAATTTCCAACCGTGCCAAATCTTCTGATTCAGATATATCAGCTACAAAAATATAAGGTATTGGTAACCCTAAAAGTACAGATTCAATAAATTTCGATTGCCTATCTTCATCCCAAGCCATTTCCCTCTGGTAGTCTGGAATAAATAATTCATTTTTATCTTCGTCTATTCCATCTAAATATTTTTGAACGAGTATTTCAATAGGATATTCTAATGTGTTGTAGTCTACAGGTTTTCTTTGGTCGCGAATTTCTTTTTCGGCAGCTTCTTTTTTCTCGTTAGTAATTTCTTTTTGAGTTACCATATTTTGTAATCTATTGCACCTAATATTATGCTAGGCAAAAACCTATAAAAGCTAAATTTATTTTGATCGATAGTTAAGTATTAACATGATCGTATAACTTTACTCGATCGCCGATCTCCCTACTATAGACAACCTTTTAAATACATACTGTGTTGCCCAGATCGCAAATAAAGGCAAACATACCGCATGAACTAATAAAACTGTAGTTGCCACACCGATACTTTGCCACTGTACGCCAATTAATAAGGCAATGCTGAATAAGACGGTGAAGATAACATTCCAGAGTAAATCGATTTGAGGTTTATCTACGGCAATTAATAACTGAGAAGCAGAATCAGCAAAAGGACGGGGAATTGCTGATAAGCAAATTACAATTAGTACAGGGATAGCGGGGATCCATTTTTCGCCAAAGACAATGGGAACGTAAATAGGTGCAAGGCTGGATTGCAAGATTACCATAGGCAAAACAATAAAAGAAATGGTTTTGAGGCTGCTAAAGTATCTCTGTTTGAACTGTGATAGATTAGCGCGAGCATTGCAGAGATGGGGTAATAAAGCGGATTTGATTGAGGTAATAATTCCCAAGCTAATACCTAAACCAGCATTAAAAGCAAAATAATAAACGCCTAAAGCTTCAATACTGAGGAAACGCCCGACAATTAAATAATCCAAATTACCCCGTAAGTTATTTAATAATTCTACTCCTAAAACATTGCGTCCGAAGCGCAGTAGATCGCCCCAGCCAACGGCTGTAAATTTAAGTTTTGGTCGCCAAGAATGATTTTTTAGCATAATATAGACCCAAATTGGCGAGACGAGTAGCTTAGGAACTATAATTGCCCACATTCCCCAACCTGCGATCGCAAATATCAAAGACAAGATATTATCGGTAGAAAACTGCACCATCTCCACTAACGCGATCGCTTTGAGACGGTTTTCTCGTTGAATTAGGGCTGCTTGAACCAAACCATGTGGTAATAAAAGTAAACTAATCGCCATTGCACATATAGGCAGAATTAATTGCTCATCGCGATAAAACCAAGCTAGAGGAAAAGCAATTAAGCATTGACAAACAAATAAAGCTATGGAGACTAACCAATTAAGCCAATAAGCAGACTGTGCTAGTTGCTCGATATTCTGAGCTTTAGCTTGAATTAAACGAGTACCAATGCCATTACGGGTAAAAACTCGCACGATATCATTGACTGTCAAAACAATTGCTACTAAGCCATAATCGTGTTTGGTGAGAAACCTTGCCAGTACAATAGTAGTAAGCAACCGCGTTACCCGAATTACTGCCCCTGATAGTCCTAACCAGCCCAAATTGCGAGTAAAAGGACTATCTACTTTTTTCAGTCGTTGACTCAATTTGCTCCAGATCTTGTTTAGCATTACCCTGTTACTTCCTCTAAAAATACTGACCAACTGTGCAAAAATTCCGACCAAGCATTAACCACTGAGCCCCTAGCTGCTTGTCCCCAAGCGGTTAAGTCTTGTTGGGGTAAGAATTCAATTGCAGCTACTAATTGTTGTATGTCATTGGCAGGTACTAATAAACCACAATTACCGATTTGAAATTTATTGTTGTCAGTCTCCCCAATCTCCCCCTCTCCTCTGACTTGCTCGCTCAAACCGTCAACATCAAAAACAATTACTGGTTTACCCGCTGCTTTGGCTTCTAAACAAACCAATCCCCAAGGCTCCCAACGGGATGGAATCGCTATCGCATCACAGTCACACAGAAAGCTTGGTACATCTTCAATTGCACCAAGTAATTTAACGTGGGGTAAATTTTTAGCTAAATCTTTAATTAACTGTTCATCTTCCCCGTAACCACCTAAATATAATTGGAATTCTGCGGGTGATAAGTTAGAAAAAGCTGATAACAAGAGATCGAAGCCTTTTTGGGGATCGAAGCGACCAAAAGCTCCAATTTTCAGGGGAAGACTTGGACTTTTGTTTGGAATCATTAAGAATTGATCGACGGGAGAAGCGGAAAAAATCGTTCTAATTTTGCTAGGTTTAACCAACTTGTTACCTAACATCCAGTCGCGTTGAGCGTGGGAAATACTCACTACTCCATCAGCTATACCGTAAGCCAAGCGCAACATTAAACGAAAGCGACACTTAGAAGGAACTTGATATTGTTCAAATCTCTGGGAATAGTGATGATCGTAAATGTAGAGTTTGCTGTGTTGTTTTAATAAGCATAAATCTGCGAGATATTTCCAAGCACAAGGATAATGACAAACGATCACATCGGGAGGAGAATTGTTGATTTTTGTTTTGGCGGCTTCGAGGCGTAATACTTCAAAATTAAATTGTTTTTCTAGAGATGAATTAACTAATTGTTTAACTAAAAGATTCGATCCTCCAACCAATTTATCCCCAATTAAATGCCAGATGATTGGTTTCATACTGCACTCCCTACCAACCCCAACCAAGAAAAAATATCTTGCAAGGTTATCGTGTTAGCTTTTAGATCTTCAAACTGCGCTTGATAGGTTGCTAGATCGGTAATCGAGAAATCTTTCAAAGCCTCATCTTCGATACCCTGAAAATTAATATCTTGACCTTCAACAGCCAAAAAATTAGTTTCTTTAATAGGAGTCATATAAATTTGAGGGTGCTGTTGGAGATATTTATATAAGGCAGTTGTTTCTGCTTTAGCAGCACTAATAATCAGAAAATTGGGTAGAGTCTTTTCATTTATCATTTAGCATTTACCATTTATCAAATGTTTAATGTTCGATATTTAATGCTTAATATTTATAGAGTTCCCAATTTTTAATTTAAAACCATAATTGTAATCTAGGTTACATGATAAAAAGTAGAACAAGATCGTTAATATCTATAGCGATCGCAGACGGGAATTAAGTGCTGTTTTAAGAATTTTTCTTGTTCAAAATCAGCAAATCGTTGCCGAATGAATGACCATTCTCCCGTCCAGTTCA
>NZ_JBZNBU010000142.1:0-30647 GCF_058530065.1 Waterburya sp.
TATAACTCGCAAAAATAGGGATAGATTTTTTTCAACCCATCCCCAATTGCCAATATATTTAAGATTTTCTAGCTTTTACTATTTACTAGCAGCATTGCTGTAAGCGCGATATTCTTCGATGCTCTGGTAATTATTTTTCTCTTCATAAAGATGACAGACTTTAGTTACCTTCTGAATCAATTCCCAATTAAAAGTACAGTCGGGATATAAATATTCGCCCCAATTCTCCACTAGACTATTGTGAGCTTGACGCAAGTTATACCAGGGAATAGCTGTGGTTAAGTGATGGGGAATGTGAACGTTAATATCGTGGCAAAGGAATTCAACCCACCAAGGATACTTACAGTTAACAGTACCAGACAATTGAGCGCGAGCTTCATTCCATTCTCCTTCGGGTGTGAAAGGAATTTCAGGCATTGTATGGTGGAACATGGTAAAAGTACTCATCCAGAAGTGATATACCAAAAAGGGTATCAACCAGAATTTAATCAAGCCGATAACTCCAGTGGTAATAATCAAAGCAGGGAAACCAATCGCAACAGCAGCTAAAACTAACAATACGGAAAAACGAACTTGTTCTCTTTGTTTGCCTTCAAACTGATTCCAAGTAAAGTGTAACTTTGCCCAGTGAGCGATCGAACCCAGCCACCAAAACCAACCGCGCATTCTACGGTAGAGCCATTGTAGAGTGGGAGAAGAATTATCGAATGTTTCCGTAGTAAAAGGATTCCAGGTATTGTCTACTTCCAGTTTATTAGTATGTTTGTGATGAAAGTTGTGGAGAATTCGCCAAGCATGATAAGGATAAGCAATTGGTAAAGTTACAATATGCCCTACAAGATCGTTAACCCAAATTCGATTAGAAAAGGAACGATGACCACAATCATGAGCAATGACGAATAAACCTTGTAAGCTAGTTCCTAGGAATATCCAAGCAAAAGGTAATAGATACCAAGGAGCAACGGCAACCACCCAATAACCCAAGGCAACACATAATACATTAATTGCTAATTTCGACCATGCTTTGCGAGGGTTTTTAACAAAAACTTCTTTGGGTAAAGTATTGATGATATCTCTGAGTTTTACACCCTCGTCTAGTTGCTTCGATTGAGAAGAATTAAAATTAGGTGGTAATATTGCTGTCATAAAATTTTTCTGATGAGTTAGATATTTGGTATTGGTAGGTATCTTGCGGATAATTTATCAAACAGTTAGTATGGCTGTTGGTTGTTCCAAAGTCATATATTGGCATACGGAAATAGCAAGACTCGCAACAAAGCAAGTATGCAGAAAAAATATTTTATTTTTAGCAGTAAGGGCAAGATAATCTACAACTGCCAATAAAATACTGCAAGATCTGGCTTCTTTTTACAATCCTTAATCTTTATAGCATAGTTATGAGACTTTTCAAGTTTAATTCTCAGAATCAACCCAGAGTTATTTTTAATAATTGAGGAATGTTTGGGGAATAGGCGACAAGTAGATAAAATGATAGTTTATGATTCGCTCTTTATTTTCCATTTAAGAATGACTGAAGCTACAGCTATTCGTCAGCCACAACCCAGCAGCAAATCGGCAACTATTTACTATCAAGTTGCTATGTCTCAGCCAGCCTCCCATTTGTTTGAAGTAACTTTACAAATTGATAATTGGCGATCGCAGGTATTAGATTTAAAAATGCCTGTTTGGACTCCTGGTTCTTATTTAGTTAGAGAATATGCCAGACACCTCCAAGATTTTAGGGCGTGCAATAGTCAGAAAGAGGTACTAGCCAGTCAAAAACTTAGTAAAAATCACTGGCAAGTTAGCACTGAAGGCAACAGTCAAATAGAAATTAGCTATCGTGTATATGCCAACGATCTCACCGTCAGAACCAATCATTTGGACGCGACTCACGGCTACTTTAACGGTGCGGCATTATTCTTTTTTGTTCCAGGTTTGACAGAACGGGAAATAAAAGTCAAAGTTATTCCTCCTCATGCAGATTGGCAAGTCTCTACTACTCTACCAACTGTTTCAGGAGAAGAAAATGTCTTTATAGCTAAAGATTTTGATACTTTAGTGGATACTCCCATAGAAATTGGCACGCAACAAACCTATGACTTTGAAGTCTTAGGCAAGCCTCATACTTGGGCGATTTGGAGTCAGGGCAATGCTCAACCAGAAAAATTAATTGCCGATACTACCAAGATTATTGAAACCGAAGCAGAAATGTTTGGCGGTTTGCCCTACGAGCGATATTTATTTCTATTACATCTATCGGGTAGTGGCTATGGTGGTTTAGAACATAAAGATAGCTGTACTTTAAATTATCCTCGATTTGGGTTTCGCGATCGCGAGAAATACGATCGCTTTATGCAGTTAGTCGCCCACGAGTTTTTTCATCTTTGGAATGTCAAGCGCATTCGCCCCAAGCCTTTAGAGAAATTTGATTACGAAGCGGAAAATTATACTACTTCCCTCTGGTTTTGCGAGGGTACTACTAGTTACTACGATATTTTAATTCCCTTACGGGCTGGCATTTATGATCGCCAAACTTGTTTGAAAAATCTCAGCAAAGATATTACTAGATATTTAACCACTCCAGGGCGTAAAGTACAGCCTCTAGGGGAGTCGAGTTACGATGCTTGGATTAAACTCTACCGTCGCGATGCCTACAGCGATAACAATCAGATTTCTTACTATCTCAAAGGACAATTTGTTTCTTTGTTGCTAGATCTTTTAATTCGCAATAAGTCTAATAATCAAAAATCCTTGGATGATGTAATGGGCTTGATGTGGCAGCGTTTTGGCAAAGATGAAATTGGTTTTAGCGAAACTCAATTAAGAGAAACTATCGCTGAAGTAGCCCAAACTAATCTCGATGATTTCTTCCATCGCTATATTGAAACTACAGAAGAATTGCCCTTCGATGACTATTTAGACTCCTTTGGCTTATACTTAAAAACCGTCAGCGAGTCAGACACACCTTATATGGGCATTAAGGTACAGTCAGAAAACAATCGAGAAACGATTCAATTCGTTGCTACCGATTCTCCCGCAGCCTTAGCTGGTATAGATGCCAAAGACGAATTATTAGCTATTGATGGGGTCAAAGTAGATGCTACATCTTTAAACGAAAGGTTAAAAAACTATCAAGCCCAAGACACTATTGAAGTAGCTATCTTTCATCAAGATGAATTAAAAACTCTTCCCGTTACTTTAGCCGAATCTCAACCCAGTAGTTATGAAATAGCGATTCAAGATAATTTATCAGATATACAAAAGCAAAACTTAATTGGCTGGCTGGGAGAGTAGTTGATGGGGTAACTAGGAGAAGTTAAGTAATAAGTAATAAGTAATGAGTAATGAGTAACAACTAACAACTAACAACTAACAACTAACAACTAACAACTAACAACTAAAAATTAACTATCGACAATTTAGTAATGCATAACTTTTTAGATATCGCCTACTTGCAAAATAAATTCGTTCCTTTCTCAGAAGCAAATATTTCCATCGCCACTCACGCTCTACATTATGGTACTGGGGCTTTTGGTGGAATGCGCGGTATTCCCGATCCAGAAAATAGCGATCGCATTTTATTGTTTAGGCTAGATCGTCATTGTCAGCGACTGAGTGATAGTGCAAAACTGTTGAATTATGATTTGCCCGCCGACAAAATCCAGCAATTAATTATTGATTTTGTTCAAAAGAACCACCCCGATAAATCTTTTTATATTCGTCCTTTTGTCTATACTTCCGATTTGGGTATTGCTCCTAGACTCCATAAAATTGAGAAAGACTTTTTTATCTATGGTTTAGAATTGGGAGACTATCTACCCCCCGAAGGAATTAGTTGTCGTATTAGTTCTTGGTATCGTCAAGAAGATCGCAGTTTGCCCCTCAGAGGAAAAATTAGTGGTGCTTATATTACTTCTTCCTTAGCCAAAACTGAAGCAGTGGAATCTGGTTTCGACGAAGCAATTTTGATGAACTCTCAGGGTAAAGTGTGCGAAGCTTCAGGAATGAATATTTTTATGGTACGAAATAATAAATTAATTACTCCTGGTTTCAATCAAGATATCTTAGAAGGAATTACTAGAGATAGTATCTTGACTATAGCAAAGGATCTGGGTATCCCAACCGAAGAAAGGGCGATTGATAAAACAGAATTATTCATTGCCGATGAAGTCTTTTTAAGCGGTACTGTTGCTAAAGTAACTCCCGTCAAACAAGTAGAAAGTTATCACCTATCTACCAATAGACCTATCACCGAAAAAATCAAGGAAACATTAACCGCAATTACCGAGAATAGAGAGCCTAAATATCAAGATTGGGTTTACACAATAGATTGCTAACAAAACCTCAGTTCGGGTTAAGCTACTGACTATCAATCTAGTTATTAGTTATTAGTTATTAGTTAGGGACGTTTCATGAAACGTCCGTACTAGTTATTAGTTAAAGCTTCCTTGTATTACAAGCAGCAATTAATCCCTCTTCTATTTTTCCACTACAATTCTGTTTCTGCCCGTTTTTTTGGCTTGATACAGTTGCTTGTCGGCGATCTCGATTAGATTTGCTACAGAATCTTGGGGGTGGGGAATTATTGTGGAAATTCCCATGCTGCAAGTAACATATTTGCTAACGCTAGATTTACTGTGAGGAATTTTTTGTTCTGCTAGTGCTGCTTGAATTTTGCGAGCGATAAATAATGCACCATTATTGTCTGTATTGGGTAAAATAACGGCGAATTCTTCTCCACCATAACGAGCCACTAGATCTGCTGGTCTTCTGGTTGATTTATTTAGTATTTTAGCTATTTCCTGCAAGCAAAGATCGCCTTGTTGATGACCGTAACAATCGTTATAAGCTTTGAAGAAATCCACATCGCAGAGAATCAGGGATAAAGGCTGTTTTTCTCGACTCAATCTCTGCCATTCTTTGTTTAAGACTAAATCAAAGTAGCGTCGGTTGGCAATATTGGTTAAGCCGTCTAAAATTGCTAGTTGTTGTAATTTTTGGTTGGCTGTTTGCAAGCGACAGCAAAGTTGAGACTGTTCGATCGCAATTGTGACTTGAGTAGTTAGTTTTTGTAAAAAGTTAATTTCCCATTCTTGCCATTTTCTAGTCTGATTGGTATCGTAAGCAATTAGCATACCCCACAATCCTGTTTTTGTTTCTCTAGCATCCTCTTGTACTACTATTGGATGAGTTAAATCTTCATAGATGCGATCGACAGATTCTTGCAGCCAAATAGGTAAGACTAAATAAGAACTAATAGAACGAATTTCTGGAACAGAGCGAGCGAACAAAACATTTGTACTGGTGTCTTCTACGGCTTCTACAGAAGCAATAGAATCTAAAGAAGATTTGTCGATATTAGCAATCAAACTCTTGAGTATTGTCAGTGCCGATTTGGCATCAAACGAAGCAGAAATGATGGATACTTCTTCGGATAACTCCGACTCGCGACGGTAAATTAATACTTCTTCTATATTCAGGAATTTCTGGATTTCCCCGACGGTTGTTTTTAAAATTGTTTCTAGATCGATGGAATTACGAATTTTATCCAGCATTTTTTTCATTAATGCTTGTTGTCGGATATTAAATTCGATACGCTGACGTTCGATCGCATATTCAATCGAGCGAGTTAATGTTTTAGCTTCAAATTCCCCTTTGACTAGGTAATCTTGCGCTCCTTGACGTAAAGATTTTAATGCCATATTGGGGTCTTTAGTTCCCGTTAAAATAACAATGGGTAATTGGGGAGCTTTTTGCTGGACGATACCTAAACTTTCTATTCCCTGACTGTCGGGAAGAAATAAATCTAATAAAATAGCGTCAAAATCATCTCGTTCTAAACTTTCAATCGCTTCGGTGACTTTTTTAACGTGCAGTACATTAGAATTGAGATCGTTTTGTTCTCTTAATAATTCATCGATCCAGAGAGCATCGGTTAAATTATCTTCAACCAACAATAGCTTTAAAGCTTTAGTATTTACCATGCTAATTTTAGTTAAATAAGTGGTTGTTGAATGGGAAGAAGCAAATTAACCTAAATTTGTCTCAACTTTACAACCGATAAAGCCCTTATGTTTGACAAGCATGAAAACTACAGCAAGCCAAAAAACTTTATATTAATTTAAGCTATTATATTAGATTTTTACTTGGTAATGTAGTTTACTTAGTTAGTGGTTAGTAGGTAGTAGGTATTATGTACTAAGCGATCGTACAAAAAAACAGTAGCAAGACTTTATTCTTTAAAAGGCTGTTTGATGATGGGCGTGGGTTTGCTAGTTTCGAGATTTTCGGGTTCAATTTCGGATTCGGTTTCGGGTTCGACTGTAACTTCTTCTGGCTTGTCAAGGGCGGTAATACCTTCGATACCTACTTCTTTAATGCGATCGCTCAAGCGTCGCAAAACTCCATTAATAAACCTAAATCCATCTTCATCGGAATATCTTTTGGCTAACTCGACCGACTCGTTAATTGCTACTCTTTCTGGAACTTCGAGGTACAATATTTCAGCCACTGCAATTCTTAAAATATCGCGATCTATTTGGGGCAAACGACTTAATTGCCAAGCCACTAAAACTTTTTCAATCGAATTTTCAATTTCGCGATCGCGACTGGTAACTGTTAGGATTATTTCTTTAGCATACTTTCTGACTTGCTCTTTATTAGTAAGCTGGAGAAATTCAGGAAACTCTATTGCCATTCCCAAACGATTCACCGCAGCTTGGGACACTTGTAAAGCTTCTTCCAGCATTGCCTTGGCACTATTGAGATCGCTGGCTCTAGTTTCGCTGTTGAGCAGACGTTCTTCCCCTCGTTTGATTTCCCCAGAAGCAGTTTCCAGATTGTCTTGAACTTCAATAATTAAAGTGCGAATGGCAGCCAAAATTAGATTGTCCAAATCTTCTGGATCGAGCTTGTTTTTTTTGTTCTGAAGTTGACTGATGCTTAACAGTGCAAGTTCGCGAGCAATACTGCGGGGTTGGTTTGGTCGAGCCATTGTCTGTTTAAATAAAAAATCTAAACTCAAAAATCATTAAAATAATTTTCAAGCCCAACAATTATATAACGTCAGATATACCATCTAACCAAGAATAAAACGCTCCAACTGTTTATCCTTAATTGGTGTCTAAAACAACTTCAGGAGTGGGCTTAGGTGCTGGTATGGGTGGTTTGGGGATAGAGTCTGGACTAACAATGCCTCCAGAGATCAAGACTTTAAAAGCATCTTCAATGGATATATCGATGTCAATCGTTTCCGCTTGAGGAACAATAGCATACCATCCCGAAGTAGGATTGGGAGTGGTAGGAATAAAGACATTAATCACATCTACTGGAAGGTGACTCTGTAAAGCGGGGCTGGCTTTGCCCGTGACAAAACCCATCGTCCAAATGCCTTTACGGGGATATTCTACCAAAACCACTCTTCTAAATTTTGTTTTGGAATCTCCTAAGAGGGTTTCTAAAATTTGCTTTAAAGTTTTGTAGACCGAACCTGCTAGGGGAATAGCTTGTAAAAATCTTTCGCCAAAATCTAGCAGCCAACGCCCAACAATATTTCGTGCCATCATGCCGATAATCAAGATGCTCAATAAAGGCACTGCTAACCCGACAGTAAAATTGAGAATATTAATTAAAAAGGGATTTAAACCATCAAAAGGATTGATTTGTTTGGGTATGCGAGTAAACAAATCGATCGCCCATTTGGCGATCGAAATAGAAAGCCAGATAGTTGTCGCCAGAGGAATTACCACCAGCAATCCAGCAATCAAATCGTTTTTTAAATCTTGTTTTAAACGTTGTAGCACAGAGCTATTACTCCCCTTGCAACTAAAATTTTTTAAGCTGGACTCTTTTATAAGTTGTAAAGCTTATAAAGAATTGTTGCAAGTATTGACTTTCAGCTACTGTCATATTTTATTGCAACATTACCAGTAACAAATAGCGTTAATAGGATATTTTACCTTCCCCGCCAAAAATTATAAATATATTTAAGTTTTATCAGCCTGGGAGTGGTCGGTTCTAAAATTTAGTCGAACCAGCTTTTACTTGCCAATAGGATCTTTATGAAAATAACTGCCAATAGAACCGTCGAAATCTTAGAAAATAAATCCGCCGCGATCGAGCGATCGCGTATTTTGATTCTGGAACGACTGCACCAAGCCCTAGAATCTAGAGATAGATTTACCATCGCTCTGGCTGGAGGCAGTACCCCCAAGCCCCTCTACGAAGCTTTGAGCCAAGAATCTTTACCCTGGTCAAAAATTCATATATTCTGGGGCGATGAGCGTTATGTTCCTGCTACAGACAAAGATAGCAATCAATTGATGGCGCGTCAGGCTTGGCTAGATCGAATAGATATTCCTCCCAGTAACATTCACCCCATTAATACTACTGCTGGCAATCCTCAAACAGATGCCGAACGCCACGAATCAGAATTACACGGCTTTTTTCAAACCAAACCAGGAGAATTCCCCACCTTCGATCTGATTTTGTTAGGCATGGGAGATGACGGACATACAGCCTCACTATTTCCCCATACAGAAGCTCTCACAGTACGCGATCGCTTGGTCGCGGTAGGTAATAAAGACGGTCAGCCTCGCATCACTTTTACCGTACCCCTAATCAATCAAGCCCGCTGCGTGATGTTTGTGGTAGCAGGAGAAAACAAACGCCCTGCCTTGAAAGAAGTATTTGCCCAACAGTCTGATGAGCGTCAATATCCTTCTCGTTTAATTCAACCCCAAGGAGAATCGATCTGGCTTTTAGATAGTAGTGCGGGTTCGGGATTAACCCTAGTCGAGCGATAATGGATAAGAAATAGTATAGTGGGGAAAAAAATACCTGTGTCGGTAGTAGTGTAATAGTCTAAGTTACTAGTTCAATTTAAAAACACCTATGATTACTTGCCCTAGTTGCAACCATCAAAATCCAGAAGGCTCTTTGCAATGCGAAAATTGTTATACTCCTCTGCCAGCCAGTACTAGTTGTCCTAATTGCGGAACTTCCGTACAAACTGATGCGACTTTCTGCGGTCAGTGTGGTTTCAATTTACAGGCAGAAAATCCGCTGACCGAAGCTGCTATTGAAGAAAAAGTCGATGAAACAGCAATTGGTTCTTTGCCCGATATTCCTTTAGATGATTTTACTCCTCCAGGAGTTTTACCAGAAATCTCTGTAGCTGAAGCAGAATCAGACATTTTGCCTGAAACTACCATGTCTTCTCCCATCGCCAATCCTTGGGAACAAGAGGAAGAAGAAGACAAAACTATCGGACAACCCAGAGCTTCGACTAATTTGGAGAGTACAGACATCGCTCCCACTGGATCTCCCGATCTAGAATTACCTCAAGAGTTGGAATTGCCTAATTTAGATGAGACCAATAACGATCCTTGGTCGTCTGAATCTACCGAACCCGATCTCGATCTAGATACTGTAGGAGTTGACAATGAAGTGGAAGTTCAACCCGATGATTTAGAAGCAACTAATGAATTTGTAGAATCCCCAGCAGTTAATAACCCTCCTGTGGAAACAACAGAGCAAAAACCCCCCGTGGCTGGCAACATTAGTGGCATGACTCAATTACAGGTAACCACTGCTAGCTTGCTTCACCTGCAAAGTGACACTGCTATCGAAATTCCCGCCAACTTAGACGTGGTTCATATAGGCAAACCCAACAATCAAATTCCCCCAGATATTGATGTGGCAGGCTTTCCCGATTCTGAGGTAGTATCGCGAATTCATGCCGATATTCGGATTGAAGGAGATATTTATTACATAGAAGATGTTGGTAGTTCTAATGGGACTTATATCAACCACACTCCTCTAGTCAAAGGAAATCGCCATCGACTGCGGGTAGGCGATCGCATTGCTTTAGGCAAAGGCGATTTAGTAACGTTTATTTTCCAATTGGATTAAACAACAAAATGTTACGGTAAACTTAAAACTTGTTGAAGTTTTAACGTAAAGCTAGATTGGTTTGTAGGGTTAGGTGTAGGTCATTGTTGGGATCGATGGAAACCAATTCCACTTCGTTTCCTCCCAACAGCAATCCAGCGATCGCGCCAGCACCAGCCCCGCCTAAAACTTCTAAAAATTCTATATCGCCAAAGACTTCCGCTAAAACTGTAGCAGCAGCAGCACCGATCGCCGCCCCCTCTAGAATGTCCCCCGCATTTGCTCCTTTTTTAATGATTTCGGTTCTAGTTACTGGATCGGATACAGCATCGATAGATTGACTCGTACCATCGGGGAATATTAGTTCTTGGGCGACAAAAATAGAACCTGGTTCGTCTTGGCTGGGAGTGATTTCGCCAATTATTTCACTACCGTAGGGGATTAAGATATTGCGTCGGTTATCTTTGACATTTGCTGCCACATAAAGGGTAATGGGAACGGTTTCATCGGGAGTAACGAGAATTTTTGATTCGTCATATTCTACGGGAATTACAAAACCTCTAGGAACGGTGTTGCTAGGGAGATTATTATTACGACGGGGAGGCTCATAAGTTCTTTGTCGTTGGGTTGGACTGGGAAAAAGTTGTGCTTGAGCGGGGGTTATATTAGCTAAGGTAGCGATCGTTCCCCAAGCAGCGATCGAAGTTAACAAAATAGAGGTGGTTACTTTGGATGATTTTGCGTTAAACATAACTAGACAAAAACTTTTTTTCTACAGATATTAGTTATGAGCCATTGACGCAAAGAATTTTGTTGTAGTTCCATTTTTTAAACAGTTATTAGTTATTAGTCACTAGTTATTAGTCGTTAGTACAAAGGTAAGTAGTTGTGCAAAATTAATTGGATAGTTGAGATTGGGTTTAGGGGTTAGGGGTTAGGGGTTAGGAAAATATGGAATATACAAATAATTCTGCTTAGGTACTTAATAACACTTATAGTTGTTTTAAATAAGAATTGTCTGAATTGAATATTGGATAAGTCTTCCCTAATCCCCATCCCCTAATCCCTATCCCCTCGAACCAATAACCTAGAAGTTACAAAAAATTAATTAGAACGACTATATGTCTACACCATCGAATCAGGTTTCTAAAAATGACTGTATTTACTAAAAACTAAAAACTAATACGTGCAAAGACAGAGCAAAACAATCCATGTTAGAATCCCACGTGCGTCCCAGACAAACCAAACACAAATCCTGGCAAAATCGAACTTTATATTGGTTTGGCAAACATAAAAGATTAATTTTATTAATTTTTTGTGGCAGTTTCGGTTCTCTAATCTTACGCAGTTACTATCTTTCTTCTGCTCAAAAACAATCTCCAGCAACTCTTCAATCTTCCTCCATGGTCAAGTTGCGAGACTTAACTCCCTCAGCTAGAGTCTCTCAATTAAAAGTAATTGCTGAAGTTGACTCGAAACAAGACAGCCAACAGACTACTAGAGATCGCCTGCGCGCCCGTTATTTGTTGGGAATAGATCTGGTGCGACAAAATAAAGGCAAATTAGCTTTAACCTACCTGCAAGACTTGGGGCGGGATTATCCTCTACTACGCCCGCAAATTTTATTAAATATCGCTCGCGCACAACAACAAAACCAACAATTAGCAGAGGCTCAAAGAACTCTCCAATATTTAATCAAAAGCTATCCTACTTCTCCCGTAACACCCAATGCTCTATTGTTGCTACAAGACAATTCTGCTCAAAATAAAACGCGGTTGATTAGAGACTTTCCCTATCACCCCCTCGTCCAAAATATCGCCCGCCAGGGTTTAAACCAGAATCCCCAACAATTCTCGTTACTCTTACTCCTGGCAAAATACAGTCGCGACTCCGATCTCAATTGGATACGCGATCGCCTGGTATTAAATCATCCCGCCCAACTCACCCCAGAAGATTGGCAAGCGATCGCCGATGGCTACTGGCGAGAAGAAGAACATCGCAAAGCTGCGGATGCTTATTTGTATGCCCCTTCTACCCCTCGCAATTTGTATCGGGCTGCTAGAGGATTTCATCGTAATGGTAACTTGGCTACAGCCAAACGAGCTTATCAAAGATTGTTAAAAGAATATCACGATGCCAGAGAAGCAGGTCAAGCATTGGTTTATTTAGCCAGTATTTCTAGTGGTGATGAAGCAGTCGTCTATTTAGAAAAGGCGATCGCCAAATTTCCCGCAAATGCTCCCGAAGCCTATCGTGCTAAAGCGATCGTTCACGAACGTTTTGCCAAACACCAACAAGCCGATCGATCTCGTCAAAATCTTTTAAGTAAATATACAAATTCCGATGCTGCGGGAGAATATCGTTGGAAAATAGCTCGGAAATTAGCAGCTAATGGCAATAAGGAAGATGCTTGGTCATGGATGCAGCCTTTAGTCGAATCGAATCAAACTATCGAGTCCGCTTTTGCCCCCAAAGCTTTATATTGGGCTGGGAAATGGGCGCAAGACATTGGTAAATTGGCTGCTGCGGAAACTACTTTTAGTAAAATTATTCAACAATATCCCCAATCCTATTGGGCTTGGCGTTCTGCCGTAATGTTGGGTTGGGATGTGGGGGATTTCGATCGCTTGAGAGCTATTTCTCCCGATCTGGATTTAAAAAATGTTTATAGTCCTTTGCCGATTGAATCTCCAGTCTTCCAAGAATTATATTTACTCGGACAATATGAAGATGCCAAGTTAGTCTTGCGCTCCCAGATCGAACAACACCAGCAGCTTTCGGTTAACGAACAATTTAGCGAAGGAGTACTGAAAATTGCTCTAGGAGAATATAGTGAGGGTATGGAGGAAATATGGAATCTCTCCAAACGAGAAACCCCCCAAGAGCTCCAAGATTGGAAAGCTTTACGTCAAACTACTGTTTATTGGCACAATCTATTTCCTTTCCCCTATGAAGCCGAAATTCTCCAATATGCCCGCCAAGAAGAGATTAACCCCTTGTTAGTTATTTCCGTCATGCGCAAGGAATCTACTTTTAATCCCGAAATTGATTCTATAGTCGGTGCGGTGGGTTTGATGCAGATAGTTCCTCCTACAGCCGATTGGGTAGCCAAACAAATTGATGTAGAATCCTATTCTCTAACCGATCCTGAAGATAATATCAAAATCGGTACTTGGTATCTCAGTCACAATCACCATCGCTATCAAGATAATTCTTTATATGCCGTCGCTAGTTATAACGCAGGTACGGGTAATGTTAGTTCTTGGTTGAATAGATACGATACCAGCGATCCAGATTCCTTCGTCGAACAAATTCCCTTTCCCGAAACCAAAGACTATGTAGAAGGAGTATTTGGTAACTATTGGAACTATCTCCGCCTTTACAATCCTACAATTCGGCAAAAAATGAAAGCGATCGACAAGAGCAATGAGGGCAGTTCAAGCAGTCAATAACATTGATTTTGCTTAGGTACTTAGTCAAAAACTAATAACTACAACATTAAGTTTTGTAACAAAAGTATGCTAATATTTTACAAAACTTAATGTTGTTGCTGAATGTGGGAAAATAACTTGACAAACTGGCAGCCAACGGGGAGGGAAGTAGATCTCCAACAGCCTCAATCTCAGACAGTGTCAGAATTAGAATGGATTCGTAGTAAATTAATTACTCTAATTGGCTATGAAATATGGACTCCCCTATCTACCATTCAAGTATGTTTGGAAAGTTTGGCAAACGAGCCTAAAATTGCGCCCGATTCTAGGCAAATAATTTTAGATACGGCAGTTCAGGACATTCAATATTTACATCGACTTATTGAAGATTGTTTGACTTTTTCACCAGCTGATTTTGCAGAACGAGCGATCGAATATACTTCTCTTCAAGCTGCGGAATCTTCCCCAGAAATTTTGCAGAATATATTAACCAGAATCTTATCTTTACACTCTGTAGAAGTTCGTTCTGGTTTTGTAGTTGAAATTGGCGATCGCTTTGTCAAACAAAATATAATTCTCTCCGACACTTCTGAAAAAGTCATCCAACACATTCGTAAAAATCTGATTGCCATAGTCGGACATGAAATACGCACTCCCCTTTGTGCGATCGAAGCTTGTTTGGAAAGTTTGAGTGACGAAGCATCTAGTTCGATGGAATATCGTCAAACTATGCTAGATATTGCTTTAGGGGATATTAGCAGGTTACGTAAAATCATGGACGATTTTTTCCTCTTAGAACGTTTAGAAAAAAAACAAATTTATCATCGTTCTCAATACGTTCTGGTCAGAGAAGTGATAGATTTAGCCCTGGAAAGTTTAAAATTTCGTCAAGATAGTACCTCTATTCCTCGTATTGTGGTAGAAATTCCACCTCAGTTGCCATTAGTGAGAATAGACGAAGATATTTTGCTAGAAGCTTTAAGTAAATTGCTAGATAATGCTTGCAAGTTTACCCATGCTGAAGGAGAAATTAAAATCAAAGCTCAAATAGTTAAAGGAAATACAAATACTAACTTTCCTCAAACTTTAACTAACAAAATGCTCGAAGTAGCAATTTCTGATAATGGCAGGGGAATAGTGCCTCATAATTTGGAAGCTATTTTTAACTGTTTCTATCAAGAAGAAAACTCCCTTAGACGTACGGCAAATGGTACGGGAATTGGCTTAACTATTTGTCGTCATTTGATAAGTCTTTTGGGAGGAAAAATTTGGGCGAATTCCCAGGGTAAAAATTTAGGTACTAGTATCCACATTACTCTACCTCTAATCCCATCCACCTAAAATCTGCTTAAGAGGATAGTTATAAATCATTTACCTAGAGATTAATCAATATATAAGTAAATATTTCTACTTTTATTAACTTGTGTAAACAAAGTTGTTAAGCAGTATTTCAACTTTGGCTAAATACGGCGATCCCTTTTAAATAAGCAGAGGCTACATGATACTATCCATTTCTAGGCGGACAAAAAAGTAAGTGAAGCTCCTAGATGTATGAGTCACTTTTGTCCTCAAAATTCAAAAAAGATTTATTAAAGATATAGGAGAAAAACTTTGGGATTAAAGGTAGCCGTTGTCGGTTCTGGACCAGCAGGGTCATCAGCAGCAGAAGTTTTAGCCAAAGCAGGTATTGAAACTTATTTATTTGAACGTAAGCTAGATAACGCCAAGCCTTGTGGTGGTGCGATTCCCTTGTGCATGGTTGACGAATTTGATTTGCCTCAAAAAATTATTGACAGGCAAGTCAAAAAAATGAAAATGATTTCTCCCTCCAATCGAGAAGTGAACATTGGTTCTACTCTCAAAAATGGTGAGTACATTGGTATGTGTCGCCGTGAAGTTTTAGACGGCTTCATGCGCAATCGTGCTGCTGAATTGGGTGCAAACCTGATTAACGGTACTGTATATCAACTAGATCTTCCCGAAAACGATAACGGGCTTTACACTCTTCACTATGCAGACCATTCTAGTGGTGCGGTGAAAGGGGAAATGAAAACCCTTAAAGTGGATCTAGTGATTGGTGCTGATGGTGCTAACTCCAGAATTGCCAAGGCTATCGACGCTGGGGATTACAACTATGCGATCGCTTTCCAAGAGCGTATTCGTTTGCCTGAAGATAAAATGGCATACTATGAAGATCTAGCAGAAATGTATGTCGGTGACGATGTTTCAACAGACTTCTATGCTTGGGTATTTCCTAAATTCGACCACGTAGCAGTCGGTACGGGTACGATGAAAGTAAACCAAGCAGACATCAAGAACTTGCAAGCTGGTATTCGCAAGCGTGCTGCTAAAAGACTTGAAGGTGGAGAAATCATCAAAGTTGAAGCGCACCCCATTCCCGAACACCCTCGTCCCCGTCCCATTCGTGGCAGAGTAGTATTAGTGGGAGATGCTTTAGGTACTGTAACCAAGTCTTCTGGTGAAGGTATTTACTTCGCAGCTAAATCTGGTCGTATGTGTGCGGAATTGATCGTCGAACGCTCTCAAAACGGACAAAAAATCCCTACCGAGAGAGATCTTAAAGACTTCATGAAACGTTGGAATAAAACCTACGGTTCTACTTATTTGGTTCTAGATATTTTACAAAGAGTCTTCTACCGTAGCGATGCGACTCGCGAAGCATTTGTGGAAATGTGCGATGATATCGACGTTCAAAAAATGACTTTTGATAGCTACCTTTATAAAACTGTAGTTCCCGCTAATCCTTTAGTACAAATGAAGGTAACAGCAAAAACTCTTGGTAGTTTGCTTAGAGGAAATGCTTTAGCACCTTAATTTACTAATAGTTAAGTTAGTAATCAAATAGTTCATCAGACATCGAATCGTTGATTTGGTGTCTTTTTTTATATTTGTTATGGTTATCTTTCATAATTAGGGCTTGCTGAATAAGTCAAAATCAATTAAATATAAGCGTTCGGCTAAATTCTGTTTCTTTTACTTCTTAATTTCGGAAAGTGACAGAAGAGAGATAGTCTTTTAACTATTACAAATAGCATTAACTAAAGAACTAACTACAATGGGGGCGGTAATTGCTCTGAGAATACGATCGCCTAAAGATACGGGTTGAAAACCCAAAGCGATCGCACTATCTATTTCTTCTTTCGTCCAACCACCTTCGCAACCCGTAGCGATAACGAGAGATTTGGCTTGACTATTTTGTAGGCAACTCCAAAGGGAAGGGATATCTCCTCTGGCGACACAAATGTATTTATCGCGAGCGCTCGGCAAATTTTGCATAGCAGTAATAAATTTATCTGGTGTAATAATATTCGGTACTATTTGTCTTTCCGATTGTTCTGCTGCTTCTGTGGCGATTTTACGCCAGCGTTGCACTTTATTAGCACTTGGTTTGAGAATTGTCCGACTGCTAATGACTGGTATAAAATTACTAACGCCCAATTCCGTACAACAACGAATTACTTGCTCGTAACCGCTTCCTTTGGGTAAAGCAGTAATCAAACTAAATTCTTTCGATAATTCTGTCTGAATATCAATAGATTCGATAATTGTTGCTTGTTTATCTTCAATTTCAGCTATCCAAGAACTGCCCGAACCATCTAAAGCAATAAAGCGATCGCCATTTACCAAGCGCAATACTCGCAAGAGATAGTGTAATTGATGCTCGTCTAAAGCGATGGCATTTTCTGTTATTTGTTGTGGCGCAACTACTAAACGATTCATTTTTTGTCAGTCGTTAGTTGTTAGTTGTCAGTTATTGGGCGATCGCATTTGGGAAAACCAGACTCGGAGAGTCGGGGTATCCTACCAAGCTATCTAAATCCTTCTCGCTACAATAACATCAAGTTGAATAACTATTCAGTATTCCTATTATTTTATTGACTTCATAAATTAAATTATTAGATGGCAGATTTTATTTTCTAGTGCAGGGAGAACAAACAGATGCAACCGAATAACCCCCAAAAATTTACTGAAAAAGCATGGCAAGCGATCGCTTCAGTGCAAGATATCGCCAAACAAAATCAACAGCAACAAGTAGAAACAGAGCATTTATTTAAAGCTTTAATCGAACAAGAAGGACTGGCTAATAGTATTTTTAACAAAGCCGATGTCAGCATCCAAAGATTGCAAGATAAAACAGACAGTTTTATTGCCAGTCAACCTAAAGTGAGTAACCCTAGCGGTAGTGTTTATCTAGGGCGCAGTCTTGATTCTTTATTAGACCGTGCGGAAAAATATCGTACTCAATTCGACGATGATTATATTTCAATCGAACATCTAGTTTTGGGCTTCGTTAAAGATGATCGCTTTGGACGTAAGCTATTACAAGATGTTAGCTTAACCGAAAAACAACTTAAAGAAATTATTACTCAAGTGCGCGGCAAGCAAAAAGTAACCGACCAAAACCCCGAAGGAAAATACGACGCTTTAGATAAATACGGACGAGAATTAACTAAACTGGCACGAGAAGGCAAACTAGACCCCGTAATCGGTCGAGATGAAGAAATTCGCCGTACTATCCAGATTCTTTCCCGTCGGACTAAAAATAATCCCGTTTTAATTGGCGAACCAGGGGTGGGTAAAACTGCCATTGTCGAAGGGCTAGCGCAACGGATTATCAATCGAGATGTTCCCGAATCTTTGCGCGATCGCACTGTTGTCGCTTTAGATATGGGTGCGTTGATTGCAGGGGCAAAATTGCGGGGTGAATTTGAAGAAAGATTGAAAGCCGTATTGAAAGAAGTTACCGAATCTGACGGTAATATTATTCTCTTTATCGACGAAATCCATACCGTAGTCGGTGCGGGTGCAGCCCAGGGTTCGATGGATGCGGGTAACTTACTCAAACCGATGTTGGCAAGAGGAGAATTGCGCTGTATTGGTGCCACAACCCTCGATGAATATCGCAAGTATATCGAGAAGGATGCTGCTTTAGAACGTCGTTTCCAATCGGTATTAGTAGACGAACCCAATGTGGTGGATACCATTTCTATTTTGCGCGGGCTGAAAGAACGTTACGAAGGACATCACGGGGTGAGTATTACCGATACAGCTTTAGTAGCTGCGGCGACTCTTTCCAATCGCTATATCAGCGATCGCTTTTTACCCGATAAGGCGATCGATTTGGTAGATGAAGCGGCGGCTAAATTGAAAATGGAAATTACTTCCAAACCCGAAGAGTTAGACGAGATCGATCGCAAGATTTTGCAATTGGAGATGGAGAGACTGTCTTTAGAAAAAGAAGATAATCCCATTTCTAGAGAAAGATTAGAGAAGCTAGAAAAAGAACTAGCTAACCTCAAAGAAGAGCAATCAGAAATTAACGCTCAATGGCAGTCGGAAAAAGAAGTGATCGACAAGATTCGCGCCCTTAAAGACGATATTAATGCCGTAACCATTGAAATCGAGCAAGCAGAACGAGATTATAATCTCAATCGCGCTGCGGAATTGCGTTATGGTAAATTAACCCAACTACAAGAGCAAGTAACAGAAATCGAGCAAAAACTAGCAGAACGTCAAACTAGAGGTAATTCTCTCCTCCGAGAAGAAGTTTTAGAGTCGGATATTGCCGAAATCATTGCCAAATGGACTGGAATTCCTCTCAGAAAACTAATCGAGTCGGAAAAATCCAAACTACTCAACTTAGAATCTGAACTACACGAACGAGTCATCGGACAGTCAGAAGCAGTAACTGCCGTAGCCGATGCCGTCCAACGTTCTCGTGCAGGATTAGCAGATCCCCAACGTCCTACCGCTAGTTTTATTTTCCTTGGTCCTACAGGGGTAGGTAAAACCGAATTAGCCAAAGCTTTAGCCCAAAGTCTCTTTGATACGGAAGAAGCCATTGTCAGAATCGATATGTCGGAATATATGGAAAAACATTCCATCTCCCGCTTGGTAGGTGCGCCTCCAGGGTATGTAGGCTATGACGAAGGAGGACAATTGACCGAAGCAATTCGCCGTCGTCCTTATTCAGTAATTCTCTTTGACGAGATTGAAAAAGCCCATCCCGATGTCTTTAACCTAATGCTGCAAATCCTCGATGATGGCAGACTCACAGATTCTCAAGGACGTACTGTAGATTTTACCAACACGATCGTGATCATGACTAGTAATATTGGTTCGCAGTATATCCTCGACGTGGCGGGAGACGACACTCAATACGAAGAAATGCGATCGCGAGTAATGATCTCCATGCGGGATAGTTTCCGTCCTGAATTTCTCAACCGTATAGACGACATTATTATTTTCCACGCCCTCAGTAAATCTCAGTTACGCAATATCGTTCAGCTACAAGTCAAAGGACTAGAAAGACGTTTGAACGATCAAAAACTATCCTTGAAAATCTCTGATTCTGGTTTAGATTATCTAGCAGATCTGGGATTCGATCCCGTCTATGGTGCAAGACCACTAAAACGAGCTATCTCTAGATATTTAGAAACTGCGATCGCAAAATCAATTTTACGGGGAGAATATCAAGGAGGCGACACCATTTATGTCGATGTGGAAGGGGAACGATTGGCTTTTAAGCGTTTATCCACAGAAATATTAACAAATTAACTTTTCCGATCTAGCTATTGTCAAAAGACGACAATAGCTAGATTTTCCTCAATGTTTTCCCAAGGAGTTAGCGATCGCCTTGATTTTTGGGGCTTTTTCTTATTTGAGCCAGTAAAGTAAGTACCTAGGTAGGGCTTGCTGAAAAACTAAGATTTGAGAGGATATCTGTTGTAAAGCTATTAGCTATCAGCTTTCAGCTATTAACTCTCTTCTGTCACTCTAGGCAAAAGAACAGTAAAACTCATCCCAACAATAGACCAAATATTTTAAGCAATCAAACCCCAAAATAATTGAACTAGGTGCAGAGAATATTGAAATTATAATTAAGAAACTTTTATCTATTCTCGATCGCGCAGATCTTCAGCAACAGAATATTAAGCATGAAGAGGATAAATACATATGGGTTATGTCACTTTCGGAAAAACATACTTCAATATATAGTATAGTCATTCCTAATAAGAACCATACGAAAATATGTACTAATTATTGCTCCCTAATCCCTAACCCCTAATCCCTAATCCCCCGAACAAATTACTGAGATAGTACGGAAATTAATTAGAACGACTATAAAAGACTATTGCAGGGAATAAAATTAGTATTTTGCGATCGCGAAGCTAATAAAATAGCTACTTTAAATTTGTCTAATGAAGAATGCGATCGGTGGAAGTATCAGTTAAAAAATATACAAGAAAAAATTTAATGCGATCTCAACTTGAAACTAAGCTATTAACAATAAAAGCGATCGCATTAATCAAACTACATAAACCATTAACTAATTGCCATCTGTGGCTGTGGCAAAGGTTTACCTTCTTGTTGATAAGTATCAATTAAAAGTTCGATAACTTCTTTACCATTTGCTAAAGCTTCTTCGTAAGTTTCTCCATGAGTTGACCATTTTTGACCAGGAAAATCGGGTAACGCCACTAAGAAACAATTATCTTCATTACTCCACTCAATATGGATTCTATATTTTAGGTTATTCATTTTCCTTCGTTTTAATTTCCTTAATCGCTTCTTTTACAGCTTTCTCCTGGTATGGCTTGGCATCTTTACCATCATTTCCAGATAGTCTAACATCATCTTTTAATTGCGGATGTCTCCAAATACTGTGACTACCTTTACCCCGCTTGGAAAGACAAACAAAACCTGCTTTCGACAACATTGTCTTTAGTTCTCTAATTTTCTTTGGCATCGATCGCTCAATAGAGTGTTAGATATTTTAAACATAAACTATTTCTCTGAAGCCAGGCAATCACAACCTGAAACCAAACTCTCAAAAATAAAAGCGATCGCAATACCCACAAAACATTAAATAAATAAACTAGCTGAAACTTTAATGGGATTGCATCAGCTTAAACGCAAACTCAAACATCAATCTTAGTTTCTTCAAAATGTATTTTATGTACCCCATAAAAGCGTTGCCAAAATTCATCTCGAATCCAAGTAGGAAAAACTTTATTCATGAAGAAAACTAGAGTATTGCCCCCAGTAGCTAAGATATAACGAGGTTTGGGATTAGCTTTTGCCATTACTCGGGCAATTTTTTGAGCGGTTTTCTCCGCACTCCAACCGAGTAAATCTAATTGTTTGTCGATCGCTGCAATATTTTGGAAAATAGGTGCGTAGGGAGTACGATCGCGATCGGGAATAGTTTCAATTACTTTTTGCCAAGCTACCTTAAAAAAGTCCGTAACTACTGGTCCTGGTTCGATAACGCTGACCTTAATGTTAAATGCTTTGAGTTCCATGCGTAAAACATCACTCAAGGCTTCTAAAGCAAATTTAGAACAACTATACATACCTCCAGTGGGAAAGGGAATTATCCCCCCCAAAGAGCTAATATTGATAATCTTACCGCCTCCTTGCGATCGCATTAGGGGAATTAGCTTTTGAGTCAAAACTAGCGGTGCGTGAAAGTTAACTGCCATTTGTGCTTGGGCTGCTTGGGGAGGAATCAATTCTATGGGTCCCATTTGTCCGTAACCAGCATTATTAACTACAATATCAATTCGCTTGTATAAAGCGATCGCATCTTTGGCTAAAAATTCCACTGATTCCAGCTTTTCCAAGTCTCCAGGAATAATTGTTACTTTTGCTCGATCTTGACGGCATTTAGCTGCTACTGCTTCTAATTTAGAGCGATCGCGAGATGTCAAAATTAAACGAATGCCCGAATGTTTTTGGGCTAACACTTCGGCTAAAGCTGCGCCAATTCCGCTAGATGCTCCTGTAATTAAGACTACTGCTTCGGCTAAATCCAAATTATTGCTCGCTCCATAAATTATTATCGTTCTTAGACTTACTGCGCTTTTAACATGGGTAGACCACATAATTAAACTTTAAAAACTAAGAACTAAGAACTAAAAACTAAAAACTAAAAACTACGAACTAGTAAATTTTCCCAGAGAGCTATTCAACTGAAAACGGCTGTAAGCTAGGTAAATAATTTCAAAGTATCTTTCAATTCTTTTATTTCAGCTTCCAAATTACCTCGCTCGGCAGCACGCATCAAACAATCTTCTAAATGCTCTTCCAAGATAATCTTAGCTACGCTAGTTACTGCTCCTTTAACGGCTGCTACCTGATTGAGAACTTCAGGACAGGGACGGTGTTCTTTCACCATCATTTTAATACCGCGAACGTGTCCTTCAATACGAGATAGACGATTGACTATTCTTTTTAAAGATTCTTCATCGTGAATGTGAGGAGAAAGTGGTAAATCATTTGGGGGGGAATGTCTCATATAATCTTTTTACCGATCGTGCCGTGTCCGTCTAATCTAAATCGCTAGTTTTATTGTAAGTAGAATCACATAAAAAAGCGATGTCAGGATCTCAATCAGATTTTTTCTAATTTATCCCAACATCGCTCAGGAGATTGAGTTTTCCAAGTCGAAATCGCTCTAAAAACTCAAATTAATTTAGTTTAATTTGTCTTGCCCTCTGGATCGTTCAAACCCGTATAGGCTCTGGCAGAGCGATCGTCTAAAATAACATTTTCGTCATCGCTCAAAGTCTGATATGAATTACGGGGATTAGCTGAAGAATTGCCATTAGCATTCAAATCATCGGCTACGCGATAGGCATCAAAATCATCGCCATAACCATAAACAGAATTACTACGCATTCCAGAATCGAGATCGCCACGAGACAATGGCTCTTCAGGAGTATTAAAACCAGTACCAGCAGGAATCAAACGACCAATAATCACGTTTTCTTTCAATCCTCTGAGCCAATCAGATTTACCCTCAATTGCTGCTTCTGTTAAAACCCTGGTGGTTTCTTGGAAAGAAGCTGCGGAGATAAAGCTATCAGTATTCAAAGATGCCTTGGTGATACCCAATAGTACGGGAGTATATTGGGCTGGTGCGCCACCAGTGATGGACATGGCTTCGTTAACTTGCTCGATTTGGCGTAGTTCTAGTAATTCTCCAGGCAAAATAATAGTATCTCCACCATCATCTATTCTCACTTTGGCAGTCATTTGTCTGACGATTACTTCAATATGTTTGTCAGAAATATCAATTCCTTGGCTTTGATATACAGACTGTACTTGCTCTACCAAGAATAACTGTGCTTTTTGTAAGCCAATCAAAGATGCTTCGTAACAACCTTTTTCTGGTAGATGATAGTTAAAGTGAGTTTCCAGAATTTCATGAGGATTTGCAGGTCCATCGGTTAGGGGTTCTCCTGCTTCTACTCTTTGACCGTCACTGACGATCGCATTTTGTCCTGGCTTGATGGGATAGTCGCTAACTACACCATCGTCTTCCACAATTTTGATATCGACAGTTTCATTGTCTTCATAAACTACCTGACAAACACCAGAACTACGACTTAAAATACAACTTTCTTTGGGTTTGCGAGCTTCCAAAAGTTCTTCAATACGGGGCAAACCTTGAATGATATCCCCAGTTTTAGAACGTTCAAAGACCAACAGTACCAAGTTATCCCCACGCTGTACCAAATCTCCATCATCAATATGCAATACCGCACCTTGAGATACGCGATAGGGACGAGTATGACGTAAAACCACAGTAGTTTTGCCGCCATTTTCTCTAATTTCAACAACTCGCCCAGACTGTTCTAGTCTTACTCCCTCAGCAATTTCTGTATTAGATACTAATAAATCACCTTCTTGGAAACTCAAACTGCTCTTGGCTAGATCTAATTCGTAGGTTTCTACATCGCTATTTCTCACTACAAGAACGCGACGAATAGCTTCTGCTCCTTCTCGAATCCCTTGAACTTCCCCAGCAGATTTACATTGAATCTCGGTACGGGCAATAGTAGCTCCTTTGGCGATTTCTTGACCGTCTTCTACCATTACCCTAGTGCGAACTTCTCCACTGTGAGGGTCTACATCGGTATCTCTTCTCAAAACTAGAGATTCGAGAATTACCATTTGTAGCTTTTGAATTTCTGGATCTTCTTCGTCGGGCTGTAATTCAATATCAGCACTGAGATTGGCAATTATGTCACTTTCTTCTGTAGTTTCAATCTCTAATACTAGTTGAGTGCTGATCAAAGACAAACTGCTGACAGATTTAACTCTTTCCCCATCTTTGTAAAAGATTCTCTGCACCGAGCGCAATTCAATTTGACGACCATCATCTTGATTGATCGATGCTTGAGAAGGAATAGAAGGTTCGTCGGCTACTTCAAATTCGCGAACTGGGCGCAAAATTAAAGCAGGCCCTTCAGTGGTTTCTACAACTTCACCATATCTGAGTTCTTCAGTAGTTACCCCTGGCATAACTTCCGTTCCTGGCTGAATCAGTTGTTCGTGCCATTTACTTTTGCTTTCGTCTAATTGATGGATATCTCCTGGCTTAATGATAATTTCTCGTAGGATATCATTTTTCTGAATGACTTCTACTACCCCAGAAGACTGACAGAAGACATCTTTAACTACTTCTGTACCTGCCTCCACAAATTCTCCATCCTCAACAATTAAGAGAGAAATATCTTTGTTGACTTCGTGGCTTTCTTCGGGAATCCAGAGTAAAGTACCGCCTTTTTCGATTTCATAACCTTGTTTGCGGTTGCCTTTGCCGATGGCGATACCGCCGTATTTGATAATTCCGCCCGTATCGGTACGATAGCGATCGTCAATTAATTCTGCAACAATTTGATTGTTTTGAACTTTAGTGCCTGGGGTTGCTTTGAGCAAAAACTTGCGCTCGTCGGCAGTATAAATAATATATTGTTCGCGACCGCCATCGCTTTCTATTTTTACTTTAGCCTGGTCGAGGGATACAGAAGCCGTAACAATTTCTATTTCGCGGCTATCGGGAATCATTCTAACCACCCCACCATTAGCAGCAGTCAGTCTGGTTTGAGCTAGTAAGTCTCCTGGTTGGACTTTATCGCCGTTTTTCACCAGTGCTTCCGCACCAGGAAGTAAGTTGTATACTTCTCCCGATAGCACCCACAACAAGCCAGATCTTTGGGCAATGCGAGTAGTATTGCCCTGACGGTCTTTTTTATCTTCGGGTACGAGGTCGGCAAAGACTACTTCACCAGCCAAGTCGGAAGTTACATCTTTAGCCGCTTTTTCGGTAGATTTTTGTACCTGTTGTTTGGCTACTTCTACTAGTAACTGTCCTTTTTTGACTTCCTCTCCATCTTCAACATAAATCAATGAACCAGCAGTCAAAGCAGTATTGACGGGTTTGCCTTTGTTGGGAATTAATTGAATGTCTCCCACTGTCTCTACTTGATTGCGCTCGTCACCGTGACGAGTACGAATTTGGCGGGTACTCAAACCAGGGCCAAATTTTACTTTACCGTCGGCTTTGGCTCTAATTTGACGGGCTACTTCCCCTGTAAATACCCCTCCAGTGTGGAAGGTACGCATGGTTAACTGAGTTCCAGGCTCTCCAATGGACTGGGCGGCAATGATCCCGACCGCTTCACCCATATCTACCATGTGTCCGTGAGCCAAACTCCAGCCATAACATTTTTGGCATACCGAACGAGCCGCTTGACAAGTTAGAGGAGAGCGTACCGTTACTCGATCTACGCGCTCGCCGAGTTCTTGAGCCAAGTCGAGACTAATATCTTGGTTGCGAGTGGCGATAACTTCTTTGGTTTTCGGATCGACCACATCTTTTGCCAAGACCCTACCTAACAAACGATCGCTGAGAGGAATCAAAGTGCGATCGCCATCTTGCATTGGTCTGATTTCAATACCGCGATCTGTACCGCAGTCTATTTCTCGAACAATCACATCTTGAGAAACGTCTACCAAACGACGGGTCAAATAACCAGAGTCAGCAGTACGCAAAGCCGTATCTACCAATCCTTTTCTCGCACCATAGGAAGAAATAATATATTCCGTAACCGTCAATCCTTCGCGGAAGTTAGTTTTAATTGGCAAGTCAATAATTTCCCCTTGAGGATCTGCCATCAAACCTCGCATCCCTACAAGTTGGCGTACTTGAGATAAATTACCCCGCGCTCCACTAAACGCCATCATATAAACGGAGTTTAGAGGATCGGTAGAACGGAAGTTAGTTACCACCTCGTTTTTCAGATTTTCTGAAGTGCTAGTCCAAGTATCGATTACCTTTTGAAAACGTTCTACTTCAGTGATTTCTCCGCGAGCGTAACGGTCTTCCGTTTCTTTAATTTCTACTTCTGCTGCTTCCAGCATTTGAGCTTTAATGGGCGGTACTTTTAAATCGTCTACGCTAATAGAAACCCCAGCTACCGTCGCATAGCGAAAGCCTAATTCTTTTAAAGAGTCAGCCATAGTCGCACTGTGAGCGGAGCCATATTCGGTAAAAGATAAAGCCATCAATTTTTTCAGACGACCTTTATCAACGATGTGATTGTAAAATTTCATGCTGTTATTTATTGTTCCTAGCTATTAAAACTTGCTGCTTTTTTCTTTAGGCGGTTGCCATTAAAGCGTCTTGCACCGTTTTGTTATAGATAATCCGACCTACGGTAGTGTTGATATATTGAGAAATCTGTTCTCCCTCTGGAGATCTGCGAACAAATCTTTGACGATAGTATTCAATAGTGCTGCCATCAGCCAAAGTTTCTGACTCGACTACTTCTACGTCTGGCTCTTCTGTAACTACTTCTTCGTCATAACGCAGCCAAACTTTAGCGTGAAGATCGACGTGACCTTGCTCGTAAGCCTTAATCGCATCTTCTAAATTGCCAAAACGGCGACCTTCTCCTTTACTGGCACTGGGGTCTTCAGCTGTTAAATAGTAACAACCAAGTACCATATCCTGAGAAGGAGCAACAATTGGTTTCCCCGTTGCTGGAGATAAGATATTATGACAAGCCAGCATTAATAGCCTCGCTTCCGCCTGTGCTTCCAAAGAAAGAGGCACGTGAACTGCCATTTGGTCTCCATCAAAGTCAGCATTAAAAGCAGGACAAACTAAGGGATGGAGTTGAATCGCTCTTCCTTCTACTAAAATAGGTTCAAAAGCTTGAATCCCCAATCTGTGTAGGGTCGGAGCGCGGTTGAGCATTACAGGATGTCCTGCAATTACCTCTTTGAGAACTTCGTAAACGCTAGGATCGTTGCGCTGAATCAGTTTTTTGGCAGCTTTAATGTTATTTACCATGCCACTATTGATCAGGCGATGAATCACGAAAGGCTGAAACAGTTCGATCGCCATTTCTCTAGGCAAACCGCATTGATAGATTTTTAGTTTGGGTCCCACTACAATTACCGAACGACCAGAGTAGTCTACCCGTTTACCCAGCAAGTTTTGACGGAAACGCCCTTGTTTTCCTTCAATAATGTCCGAGAGAGATTTTAAAGGTCGATTATTTGCTCCGACTACAGTACGACCGCGACGACCGTTGTCGATCAAAGCATCTACCGCTTCTTGCAGCATCCGTTTTTCATTACGAACGATAATTTCGGGAGCGAGAATTTCTTGCAGTCTAGCCAAACGATTATTACGATTAATTACTCTACGGTAAAGATCGTTTAAATCGGATGTGGCAAAACGTCCTCCATCTAGCTGCACCATCGGACGCAAATCGGGAGGAATTACAGGAATGGCAGTAACTACCATCCATTCGGGACGAGAGCCAGTGGCAACAAAGTTATCGATCACCCGCAAGCGTTTGATCAATTTAGCTCTTTTTTGTCCTTTAGCGTCGGCAATTTGTTCCCGCAGTTTCTCTGCTTCTTCTTCCAAATTAACTTCTTCTAAAAGTCTTTGTACTGCTTCGGCACCAATACCTACTTCTACTCCAACTAACTCCGAGTCTTCGCTGTATAGTTGATCTTCAATTTCAATCCACTGATCTTCGGTTAAGAGTTGCTTGGCAGAAAGATTTCCTGCATTACCAGGATCGAGAACTACATAGGCATTGAAATAGACTACCTGTTCTACATCTCTCAATGGCATATCCAAAAGAATACTTAAATAGCTAGGAATACCTTTGAGGTACCAAACGTGAGTTACAGGGGCAGCCAGCTTGATATAGCCCATGCGATGACGACGGACGCGAGATTCAGTGACCTCTACCCCACAGCGTTCGCACACAATACCCCGATGGCGCACTCGCTTGTATTTGCCACAATGACATTCCCAATCTTTTGCAGGGCCAAAAATACGCTCGCAAAATAAGCCGTCCATCTCAGGCTTGAGAGTACGATAGTTAATGGTTTCAGGTTTGGTGACTTCACCTACTAACTGACCGTTAGGTAAAGTTCTTTCTCCCCACTGACGAATTCTCTCTGGGGAAGCAATACCGATTTTTACGTAATCGAATCTTTGTTCTACTTGGTTTCTCATTATTGACTAGGAATTGGGTATTAGTAACTGAGGACTGAGGACTAAGAACTAGGGATAAGGAACCGAGAATTACTCATCCCAAATTCCCCGTTCTTCATTTTTTTGACTAGACTTCTTCAGTGGTTTCCTCTCTTTGCAAAGACTCATAAGTCGGACGGTTGGGAGTGCGTCGGGGAGTATCTGCCATCAAATCTACTTCCACATCGCGACTAGTACCATCATCTTGAGCTTCTAGTTTATGTACGGCAATATCTAAACCGAGAGATTGTAATTCTCGCATTAATACTTTGAAGGACTCTGGTGTTCCAGGACGAGGAATGGGCTTGCCTTTAACAATGGAGTTGAGAGCTTCATTTCTGCCCTGCATATCATCAGACTTGACGGTTAACAGTTCTTGCAGGGTATAAGCTGCACCATAGGCTTCTAAGGCCCAGACTTCCATTTCTCCAAAACGTTGTCCCCCTTGTTGTGCTTTACCTCCCAAAGGTTGTTGGGTGACCAAGGAGTATGGCCCTGTAGAACGAGCGTGAATCTTATCATCTACTAAGTGAACTAGCTTGAGCATATAGGCTTTGCCCACCGTTACGGGGCGAGCAAAAGCTTCTCCCGTACGTCCGTCAAACACCTGAATTTTGCCAGGGTTATTTTCGTCATATACCCAAGATTTATTGGGCTTGCGGGAAGCTTCTTGAATTTTGCCGTGAACGGTTTCTCTAGATGCCTCTTTACCATACATTTCATCGAACGGCATCATCTTAAAGCGCATAGCCAAGTTTTCACCAGCCCAGCCTAAAAGACATTCAAATACCTGTCCTACATTCATTCGAGAGGGAACGCCCAAAGGATTGAGAGCGATATCAATAGGAGTACCATCGGGTAGATAAGGCATATCTTCGACAGGCAGAATACGGGAAATAATACCTTTATTTCCATGACGACCAGCCATTTTATCTCCTACCTGGATCTTGCGTTTTTGAGCAACATAGATTCTGACCACCATGTTAGCTCCAGGAGGTAATTCGTCTCCTTGTTCTCTGGTAAAGACGCGCACGTCTACAACTCTTCCTTTTTCACCGTTAGGAACTCGTAGAGAGTTATCTCTTACATCCCTGGCTTTTTCCCCAAAGATGGCTCGTAGTAGTTTTTCTTCTGGAGGTTGATCGGATTCTCCTTTAGGAGTTACTTTCCCAACTAGAATGTCTCCAGCTTCTACCCAAGCACCAATATGAATAATGCCTCGTTCGTCGAGATTGCGTAGAGCATCTTCTCCAACGTTGGGTAGTTCTCTAGTGATTTCTTCAGGCCCTAATTTAGTTTGTCTAGCTTCAATTTCAAATTTTTCAACGTGAATACTGGTGTAGACATCGTCAAAAACCAAACGCTCGCTAATTAAGATCGCATCTTCATAGTTGTAACCTTCCCAAGGCATATAGGCTACCAAGACGTTTTGACCCAAAGCCAATTCCCCACCTTCAGTAGAAGAACCATCAGCCAATACTTGACCTGGAACGACATCTTCTCCCACATAAACTAAAGGACGTTGATTTAAACAAGTGTCTTGGTTGGAACGTTGGTATTTTTGTAGCTTGTAAATTATCTCTTCTCCTGGATTAGGAGCGTACAAACCATTTTCCCCTTCTTCGACGCGAACTTTGACAACTTCTGCATCTACATAAGTTACTATGCCGTGAGTGCGAGAAACTACTACCATCCCTGAGTCGCGGGCTGCCTGAGCTTCTAGCCCCGTTCCTACTAAAGGACGTTCGGGACGCAACAGAGGTACTGCTTGACGTTGCATATTAGAACCCATGAGAGCGCGGTTGGCATCATCGTGTTCTAGGAAAGGAATCAAGCTGGTAGCTACCGAGACAATCTGGACGGGAGAAATTGCGACGTAATCCACCTCGTCTGGATTACAGGTAGAAAATTCTTGACGATAGCGAATGGCAATACTATCTCCTAGA
>NZ_JBZNBU010000143.1:0-6322 GCF_058530065.1 Waterburya sp.
TGTTTATTCTTCAAGCTCAATATCGCAAGCCTGTAGACTTTACTGATGAAGCTTTAACTGGTGCGACTAATGCCTGGTCAACTCTGAAAGAAGGTTTATTATTTGGCGATCGCTATGGAGAAAAACTAGGTTTTGCTACCTCTGGCGATCTGGATGAAGAAACTATTGCCAGATTTAAAGATGCGGTAGATGATGACTTTAACTTTGCTGGTGGTTTAGCAATCTTGTTTGAAATTGCTAAGAATTTAGAAAAAGAAGGTAATTTAATCATCCACGAAGGAGAAAACAAAACTCCTAGGGCAGAATTAGCCCGACAGTGGCGAACTTTGGTTCATCTTGCCGATATCTTGGGTTTCGTAGCTGAACTAGAAAAAGACGATAATTCAGATAGTTTAAGCGATGCAGATATTGATGTTTTAGTACAACAACGTATTGAGGCTCGTAAAAACAAAAACTACGCAGAAGGCGATCGCATTCGCGATGAATTACAGGCACAGGGTATTACTCTCATCGATAAACCAGGTGGCGTCACTATCTGGAATCGCAGTTAACTCTCAACAACAGGGGGAATAATTATTGCTCCTTTTTTAGAGGGAAATCAATTTGCCAAAACAACTATGAAAAAAATAATGGCGATCGTATCGGGAAAAGTTCAAGGTGTTGGCTTTAGAATGTATACTCAGAGCAAAGCTGAAGAACTAGGGGTAGTAGGATTCGTACAAAACTTAATTGATGGTACGGTAAAAATTGTGGCTGCGGGAGAAAACGATAAAGTAGACGCTTTAATTGATTGGGCTAAATCTGGTTCGCCACCAGCAGAAGTTAATAATTTAGAAACACAAACAATGGAATATCAAGCAGGAGAATTCGATCGCTTTGAAATTCGTCGTTTTCGCCCTCAGCGATAAAAGATTGCATAAATTACTGGATCGGTTTCTTCATAACCTTTAATGCTGGTCATCGCGGGTTTGTATAAAAGATACTGTCGAAAAGCGATCGCATTATTCAAATTGTGAGAAGATGGCATCAGCACAAATTTCCACACCCCACACCCCACACCCCACGGGAATTATCCAATCAAATTTGCACCACTAGTTATGGCTTTTTTTCAGCAAGACGAACAACTAACTTCCGCAGCTCAAGAAATTTTATCAGCCACCAAAGAAAGATTTCCCAGTCTCACCAGAGACAAAATAGCTCTAACTTGGATTGTTTACGAAGAGCCAGTCATAGTTAATACTGGTGGTGCGCTATCGGCTACGGAATTTTGGCAATATCCAGTTAAAGGCTTTAGCTATCGGGGAATGGAAAGAATTTATCCTGCTAGTGTCGTCAAGCTATTTTATTTGGTGGCAATCAATGAATGGTTGCAAAGCAAGATGGTAGCAGATTCTCTAGAACTAGATCGAGCTATTCGAGATGCGATCGTCGAATCTAGTAATGATGCCACTAGCTTATTGGTAGATGTTTTAACTGGCACTACCAGTGGTCCTGAATTACCACCACAACCTTTTGAAACTTGGAAAAAACAGCGTAACATCATCAATCGCTATTATCAGTCTTTAAAGTGGGAAGAATTTGAAAGTATTAATGTCAATCAAAAGACATGGAGTAATGGCGCGTATGGCAGAGAAAGAGCTTTCTTAGGGGAATTGATGGAAAACCGCAATATGCTAACTACCGATGCAGTGGCTAGATTGCTTCATAGCATTATTGGTGGCGTTGCCGTATCTTCAGAGCGATCGCAAAAAATGATGCAATTGCTCAATCGCAGTCTTAATCCCGCAGATTTTGTTGATTGTGATGGAGAAAACCAAATTACGGGATTTCTTGGGGAAAGCTTGCCCAGCAACGCTAAAATCTGGTCGAAAGCTGGTTGGATGAGTCGGGTGCGCCACGATGCAGCCTATATTGAAATTCCTGGTTTGCCCCCTTATCTTTTGGTGGTATTTACAGAAGGAAAAGAAAACGCTCAAAATAAATCTATACTGCCGTTTATTTCTCAATCTATTGTCGAAGTTCTAGTTAAGATTACCTCTAGTTCATCAAAATCTATCTAACCTAAGTTCGGGATAAAAGAATTGCTCGAAAAGAATAGTCTTTAGTCTTCAGTCTTTTATTAATAACTAATAACTAATAACTAATAACTAACAACTAATAACTAAAATAGCCTCTTATATTTGCAAACTAGTTAACCACAATACCGCTTTTCTGAGAAAATACTTATTAAAATTATTATAATTTTTTGATTAAATCATCATTAATCCATTCAATTTAAGCTTAAAATGATTCGTATTTTAATAGTAGACGACCAAAATCTAGTTCAACAAGGAATTAAATCTTTGTTAGAACGAGATCGAGAATTTAAAATTATTGGTACGCTTAAAGACGGTAGAGAAACAATTAAACAGATTACTCAACTAAATCCTGATGTTGTGTTGTTGGATATTGAAATGCCTGGAATGGATGGTATTACAACGACTAAATATATTAGTCGTGTCTCTCCCAAGACAAAAGTTATTATTCTTAGCAGCCACGAAGATAAAAAATATATTACTCAAGCTTTAATCGCTGGAGCAAAAGGTTATCTACTAAAAAATAGTTTGATGACAGATTTAAAACAAGCAATTGTGGCAGCGAATAATGGTTATTCTCAAATAGATTCAAGGTTGCTGGCTAAGGTTTTTAATCGCCAAAATATTAAAGTCAAACCCGATCCAGCCAATGAGGAAAATGAGCTAGTTAAGCAAGCAGATTTAGAGAATACAGCTTCGAGCGACTTAAAAATAGATCGAACAACAGAAGAATTATCATCTTTAGTAGCCGAAAATAAGCCAAATTCTTGGACAAAAGAATCAGATGTTGGCTCTGAAATGACAAAAGAAAAAAAATCTTCTCAAACCACATCAGATATCGTCAAGATAGAAGGAGAGTCGCAACCAGCTTTTCCCCATAAATCCGAGCGAGATCGCCAAAAAATGCCTACTATTCCCAGACCAACTAATTTAACTACTGCCATAGAAAAAACCTCGATCGAAAAATATAAACCTACTATTGACAAGATTAAATCTGAACCAGAAAAATCGGCAAGAACTAAATATTTAGATAAAATTTTTTATAAACCACAGTTTCTTTCTGCTAAACCTAAAGTTAGACCGTCTCAAAATCAACTAACTCAGTGGATAGCTAAATGCCAATCTTGGGTTAAAAGGCAAAGCTCAGAACAAAATTTATGGTGGATTTTAGGATTAATGATTTTGGGTGTAATTGTAGTAATTGTTTTAGACAGAATTATGACTGGGTAGTTCGATTTTCTGCTAACTAAAATTAAAAAAAGTGTTTACATAAGTATTAACGATCGCATCGCCAAAAAATAAACTCAATGCACCTCCTAAAGCTAAGAAAGGGCCAAAAGGCATATGCTGTCTTTTACCCATCAATCCTAAAGCGATCGCAGTACCACCGACAATTGCACCAATACCGCAGGCGATGAAACTGGAGACTAGAACGTATTTCCAACCGATCCAAGCTCCGATAGTTGCCATCAACTTACCATCGGCATCGCCCATTGCCTGTTGTCCTAAAATTATCGAACCCAATAAAGCAATTAGTTCTAATAACCAAATACCTAATACTGCACCACCAATACCAAACATCATTCCCTCGGCAATACCTTTTCCTTGGGCTAATTGCCACCCCCAAATAGCTTGAAAAGCTAACCCTAAAATCAATCCTGACTTGGTAAGTTGTGAAGGCAAAGTCATGGTGTCAAGATCGATTAAAGATAGAGATAGCAACCAAGAAAGAAAAGCACAGTAGCCGATAGTTTCCCAACTATAACCAAATCGCCAGAAAACCAACATAAAGATAATTCCTGTAGTGGCTTCTACAATCGGATAACGGCTAGAAATTTTAGTTTTGCACTCCTTGCAACGCCCTCTCAGCCACAACCAACCAAATACTGGCACATTTTCCGTCACGCCCAAAGAGTGCATACATTTAGGACAGCGGGAAGGAGGGTGAATTAAAGATATTCCTGCGGGGATACGATAAACAACTACATTTAAAAAACTACCAATACAAGCACCAAAAGTAAAAGTAAGAATAAATGCAATCGCTGTAACCAGCGTTTCCATAGTTTAAGGGTAAATAATAAAGAATAAAAACTGTAAATAGATAAATATTGGCAAGTAGTTAAAGATATCGAACTTAATAATTTTCCGCTTCAATTTGTTTGATGGGGATAAAACATTCTCTAGGTAATAATACTGGTTTACCTTTAAATGCTAGCTGTCCCCGATGGTTGTCTCGATTGATAATTACTCCTACCGCGTTAGCATCTGGGGGAAGATTTAAACTGTAGTAATTGCGGTAAATATTTCTGGCAGCTTTAATCAAAGTCGGATCGAAAAAAGTCATATTCGATTCCTTAACTTTAGCTCGCTCTGTACTTCTTGTCGAAGGTGTAAAACTCACTTTTTCATCCTCTAAAAAATACACCTCTAAATTTAACCTAATTTTTTGGAGAAGGAAGGGGCTAAATATAAATTTATATGACGAACAATGCTATTTATTAATTTATTTGGTTAATGAATAATAATTTTAGTTTTTAATGTCTTACCGATCTATATGATGGTTTATTAATAACCAATAACTACCAAACCCGATCAATTTTCTACCCATGCAAACTGAGGTTATCATAAGAAACTAACCAGTTATCGTGAAGGTGGAACTGTGGGCAAAAAAACATCTAAACAAGAAGCTCATTACAATCAAGCTCGTGCTAGTCTGCAACAGGCTATTTCTTGGTATTCTGGTTTTCGCCGTCACGGTAAAACTCCTCCCAGCGATCGCTTGCAAAAAAGCGTCAAACAAGATTTACAGTCTCTTCAAGGTGCATTAGACAAACTAGACCGTAAGGCTATTAGAATCAGTACCTTTGGTTTGGTTAGTTGTGGTAAATCTTCTTTAATCAATGCCTTGTTAGAAGAAGAAGTAGTAGCAACTGGCCCTTTACACGGAGTGACTCAATCATTGGCGATCTTGCAGTGGAATCCTTTTCCCGAAGAAGGACTGGCTGTAGAATTGATCGATACTCCTGGGCTAGATGAAGTGTCGGGGGAAGCTAGGGCAGTAATGGCGCGAGAAATAGCCCAAAAATCCGATTTGATTTTGTTTGTAGTGGCAGGAGATATTACCCGTACAGAATACGAAGCTTTATGTCAGTTACGAAATACCCAAAAGCCTTTAATTTTAGTATTCAATAAAATAGATCTATTTCCTAGTCGCGATCGCGCTCAAATTTATCGCCAGCTACAAAAGCTTAATGCAGAGGGTAGTGGTAGAAGTATGGAAGACTTAATTTCTACTCAAGAAATTGTCATGGTTGCAGCCAAACCCCAACCCATTCAGGTGAGGACTGAATCCGCAGATGGCACGGTAGAAACAACTTGGGAAACTTGCGAACCTCAAATCGAAGAGTTACATCAAGCCATCTGTGCAATTTTGCAAAAGGAAGGCAAATCATTACTAGCATTAAATGCTTTAGTCCAAGGAAGAGATGCCGAAGCGAACATTGCTCGCAAAACAGTAGAATTACGTCAGGTAGAAGCAGAACAGATTATTAATAAGTATGCTCGTTATAAGGCGATCGCCGTAGCTGCCAATCCAGTTATTTTTCTCGATTTATTAGGGGGGTTGGTTGCCGATTTAGCTTTGATTCGCGCTCTCTCCAAACTCTACGGACTGCCGATTACTACTTACGAAGCGGGAAATCTGCTCAAACGAATTATCGCTAGTTCTGGGGGGATTTTACTCGGAGAAATTGGTAGCAGTTTCTTTTTAGGAGTTGGTAAAGGAGGAGCAATTTTAAGCAGTGGTTTTGATAGTTCTGGAGCGATCGCTGCTTATGTAGGTACGGCTACAGCCCAAGGTGCGATCGCAGCCTACGGAACTTATGCGATCGGGCGGGTAGCGCAAATATATTTAGAAAAAGGCTGTACTTGGGGGGAAATGGGAGCTTCTACTCTAATTCAAGAAATTTTAGCTCAAGTAGAACCAGACACGATTATGTATCGCTTGCGTCAAAATAACTATTAAAAATTGCTCGTCAAATAAATATTTTAAGAAAAAGTTGAATTTCTAATGGGTGAGAAAGTGCAATCGCATTCTGAATCCCCGATAAGTAGTCGTGCAAAATTAATTGGATAGTTAAGATTGGGTCAGAGGTCAGAGGTCAGAGGTCAGAGGTCAGAAACATTAGAAATAGGGTGAGCGAAATTTACCGTGGCAAAAATTAATTTTCGTGTTGTTGAAGTAACAA
>NZ_JBZNBU010000144.1:0-15638 GCF_058530065.1 Waterburya sp.
ATTAATTTAATCTCTCAAAGATATAAATACATGGCAGTCATACAAAAACAAAAGCCAGATCTAGCTAAATGCGATCGCAATTTTAAAACAATATTAGAAGAAAGGAAAAGCTGGGCTTTATCAGTAGGGTTACATCCAAACCTAGTAAACAAGATATCTCAATATTTAATCGACTACTATATTACTGAAGTATCGAAATGATTCTAGTTATAGAAAATATTGATAATAAAATAACCTTAGGTAGATATCCTACAAAAGCTTGGTTTGTCTTTTTTTGTGGGACTATTGCTGTAATTATAGTTAACTATCAGCTTTTATTAAATGCACCAATATACTCATCATTAACTTGTGAGCGCAGTTGGTTCAATACTATAAATTGCCAACTTATAGAGTCAGCTTTATTTAAAAGTGATTTACGACATCAGACTATTAAAAATATAGGAGAGATACAACATATATTGAGTAACGGAAGAATCTTACTAAATACAGAAATTAATTTATTACACAATCAGATTGAGAAGAACTATTTTCCAAGTCATAGCTTTTTAGGATTTTATGATGTCTATCTTTATCGATTTCCAAGACAGGCGTTGAATGAAGTTGAGCAAATTCATAATTTTATTCACAGTCGGAAACAAGACAAGCTAGAAATAACTAGAAAAATATTTTCTTTACTTTATCCTTTTATACTAATACTTCCAGTCACTATATTAATTGGAATATTTTGTATCTTAATTCAGCCAATTACAACCTATATATTTAATTTTAAACAAAACAAACTAATGATAATAGAAAAGTCTCCTTTTACAAGCGCTCGCAAAAACTATTCCATAGATAAACTACAAATTACATCTATTAATAAAGAAAAAAATTCGATTATGCTAACTACCGATGCAGAAATATCGTACTTTTTCGATTATTTCCAAAATTCAAAACAAGCTTCAAAAGCGATCGAGAAACTAAAACAACATATAAACTAACTCTTTCCTCTTCTTTCTCTTACCAACCAAACTCAACTTAAAACAAATAACCCCTTAGCGCCTCTGCGCCTTTGCGTGAAACAAAAACATGAAAATAACAATAGCCCAACTAAACCCCACTATCGGCGACATTACCAATAATGCCCAACAAATAATCGAAGCAACCCAAACCGCAGCCGAACAAAATGCCAGATTGTTATTGACTCCAGAATTATCCCTTTGTGGCTATCCTCCCAGAGATTTATTACTCTATCCTGGGTTTGTCGAAAAGATGTCGCAGGAATTAAAACAAATTGCCACCAAGATACCCAGTAATATTGCAGTGTTAGTAGGTACGGTAGAAACCAACCCTCACGCCAACTCCAAAGGACAAAAGCCACTGTATAACAGTATGGCATTAATTGACGGGGGAGAAATAAAGCAAATCTTCCACAAGCGGTTATTGCCTACTTATGATGTCTTTGATGAAGATCGCTATTTTGAACCAGGTTACGAAGCCAATCACTTTACTCTAGATAACCTCAAGATTGGTGTAAGTATCTGCGAAGACTTGTGGAATGACGAACAGTTTTGGGGAAAACGCAGCTATGAGATTAATCCCATTGAAGAGTTGGCAGAGTTAAATGTAGATCTGATAGTTAACTTGTCGGCTTCTCCTTATACCGTTGGCAAGCAAAAACTAAGAGAAAGGATGTTAAATCATGCAGCGATTTCCTATAACAAGCCAACGATTTATGTAAATCAGGTGGGGGAAATGATGACTTGATTTTTGATGGTAATAGCGTCGTGTTTAATAGTGTGGGGGAATTGGTATGTCGTGCTAAAGGTTTTGATTCGGATCTTTTGTCGATAGATACAGAAAGACTGGGAGACAAGGAGACGGGGAGACGGGGAGATGGGGAGATTAATGAAGAGATATATAACGCTTTGGTGTTGGGAGTAAAAGATTATGCTAGAAAATGTGGTTTTAAAAAGGCTATATTAGGATTGAGTGGCGGTATTGATTCGGCTTTGGTAGCAGCAGTTGCAGCCTCAGCTTTAGGCGCGGAAAATGTTTTGGGGGTATTGATGCCATCTCCCTATAGTTCTGGGCATTCGATTAGCGATGCGGAAGATTTGGTGAAGAATCTGGGAATAAATAGCCAACAGCTAGCTATTAAAGGGGCGATGGAGGCTTACGATACTATTCTCGATCCGATGTTTGCGGGTACTGAATTTGGCGTGGCTGAAGAGAATATTCAATCGCGGATACGGGGTAATTTATTAATGGCAGTGGCTAATAAGTTTGGCTATTTGTTGCTGTCTACAGGAAATAAATCAGAGATGGCGGTAGGTTACTGTACTTTATACGGTGATATGAATGGCGGTTTGGCGGTAATTGCCGACGTGCCAAAAACTAGGGTGTTTAAAATCTGCCGCTGGTTAAACAGAGATAAAGCCCTAAAGGATACCCCCATTCGAGGGCAAGCCGCTTCGCATAAAGTAATCCCCGTCAATATTATTACCAAACCACCCAGTGCAGAATTGAAACCCGATCAAAAAGACTCCGATTCTTTGCCCGATTATGAGATACTAGATGATATATTGGAACGCGTTGTTTGTCAGCATCAATCTCAAGCAGAAATAGTCGCAGCTGGGCATAATGCAGATACCGTAAATCGAGTTATTAAACTGCTAACTCGTGCGGAGTTCAAACGCCGTCAAGCACCCCCAGGAATCAAAATCACTGATCGCGCTTTTGGTACTGGTTGGCGGATGCCGATCGCTAGTAGGTGGCTAATTTAAGTAATAAGTAATAAGTTTCTCTCTAAAATTTGTGAAATCTACTATCTACTACCTAAATATAGATGTCCTAACATTGGATACATACCAAGTATCTAATTTGACTTTGCCGTTGGGCTAACTACAGGTGATTCGATCGCTTGTGCCATTTGTTCGAGAGTAGCTTTCCGTTGTTCCATAGCTTTAGTGGGAGATAAACCTAATTCATTAAGTACTTGTGACCAACGGTATACCCAATCATGTTTGCGGAGAGAATTAATCACATTATTTCTGCGTATTTTAGCCAAAAATTCTGGTTGAGCGTCTAATTCTAAAAGAATGCGATCGATATTGGGTTCGTCAAAAGGGATAGGAATTACTGCATCTTCCCAATCAAAAAGTTCTCTGAATATATCAGTATTAGGAGGCTTGCCAATACAAATTGCCCCCGCAGCAGCACCTTCAAAGAAACGATAGCCAATCTCCATTTGTCCTTGGATTTGTTGTGGTATGTTTACCTTGGCATGATTGGTAATAAAATAGCGACTGGTTTTTAATAAATTAGCGGTAAAAGTTCGATGTTCTTGATGTTTGTTACTCCTTAGATCTGCACCAGTTGTATAGTCATAATAGTAAAAATATTGCTGTTGTTCTGCTAATTTTAATAAGGTTTGGTGAGTAATATCAGAACGTCTACCCAAGCTACAAATATCAATCGAACGTTTCTGGTTCAAGTCAGGATGAAACTTAATTGTATCTATGGCTGGTGGAAGATAAATACAAGGGACATTAGTTAATTGCTGGACATTTTCTACTACATGATAGTGTCCCAAACAAATGAGGTCGAAATCTTGAAGATGTTCGAGCATATTAACGAATTTTGGCAAATCACTATTCCAAATTTCAACTATATAACACACCATGAATTTACACTTTTGGCGTAGATTTTTGAGTAGATTGATGGATGCTATATTCCAAGGAAAATCTAAAGTTGCCAAGAAAACATCATATTCCTGTTCTAGATTTACTGGCTGGAGATAAGGATTGAGATTAATTAGGGATTGAAAGTTTTTAGTTTGATACTTGACTAGTTTTTTGATAACTTTCCCCATAAAATCGTATTGAGGAGGAACAATTAGATCGGCATCATCTAGGAAATGAATAAGATCTTCAAATTCAAATAAACAAGAATTGTAAATAAAGTTTTGAATATCCCGTAGCGACCAAATTAACGTACGAGATTCTGGATTTTGGTAGTCGCTGAAATTGACTTGCATAGGTTTTAAATAGTAAATAATAATAAAATCAACTTTAGTAGACAGTATTTTTTGCTAGTAATTCTTCACAAGAAACTGCCATTTGCTCTAAGGTTAGTTTTCTTTGTTTGAGTTGTTCTGTTTGGGGTAAATTTAATTGATTTAAAATTGTTTCCCAGCGATATACCCAGTCATGTCTGCGAAGAGAATTAATCGCATTATTAAGAGAAATTTGTCTTAAACATTCTGGCTGAGAATCCAATTCGAGGATAATCTTATCAATATTTGGCTCGTCAAAGGCGATCGGAATTACTGCCCCTTCCCAATCAAAAAGTTCCCGAAAAACATCGGTATCGGGGGGCGTACCAAGACAAATTGCTCCTGCGGCAGCACCCTCAAAAAAGCGCGAGCCAATTTCCATTTGTCCTTGAGTGCGATGGGGTTCGTCTACTTTGGCATAATTGGTAATATAGTAGCGACTACTTTTCAGCAGATTAGCAGTTAGGGTGCGATGTTCTTGGTGGCGATTGCTTCTCATCCCCGCCCCACTTATATAATCGTAAGAATAGTAATATGGTTTTTCTTCTGCCAGTTTTAATAAAGCCTCGTGAGAGATCTGCGATCTTCTACCCAAACTACAGATATCAACAGCACGGAGATTTGTGGCAAAATCGGGACAAAATTTAATTGCATCTACTCCAGAAGGCAGAAAAATACAAGGAACATTGGTTACTCGACGGACATTTTCGACAGTCGCGGCGTAATTGACACAAATTAAATCGAAATTGTCGATAAATTCCAAAAAATGATTGAATTTAGGCAAATCGCTATTCCAAAGTTCGTCCAGATAGCAAACTGCAAATTTAGATTTTTGGCGCAAGTTTTTTAATAAATTCATGGAAATGATATTCCAAGGAAAATCCAGAATAGCCAAAAAAATATCGTATTCTCGCTCTAGATTGACCGTTGCAAAATAAGGATTGAGTTGAGTCAAAAGCTTAAATTTACTAGCTTGAGTTTTGACCAGACGTTTCACCGCGCTACCAGCTTTGCCATATTGAGGGGGTGCAATTAAATCTACCCGATCTACAGAATCAATAATGTCTTCAAATTCAAACAAACTGGAATTATAAATAAAATTTTGAATATTGCGTAACGACCATACCAAAGTGCGAGACTCTCGATTATAGTAGTCGTGTAAATTTATTGGCATATGCGATCGATAAGTAAAATATCAAGTCAAATAAAAATTGGTTAAATTATCTTTTAAAGATTAATTAGAAAAATTATAAGTTAAATAGGCGATCGATAAATATGAAGTTTGAACAAAAAAAATTTACACCCTATGGTTTTACGATTCCTGCGCTCATATTGCTCGGTTTTACCGTTTTCTTGCCAGCTATCCAAGCTTTTGCCCTTAGTTTTACTAGTTATGAATACGATATTACCCAATTACCTCAGTGGGTAGGAATAAGGAATTTTCAAAGATTATTGCAAGATACAATCTTTTGGAAAACTGTTGGTAATACTCTACTTTATTTGGTTGGTGTAGTTCCAATTTTGATTATTTTACCCTTGGGTTTAGCAATTATAGTCAATCAAAAAATACGAGGTATAAATTGGTTTAGAACGGCATTTTATACCCCTGTAGTAATTTCTATGGTAGTAGCAGGAATTGCTTGGAAAGCTCTTTATACTCAGAACGGTTTATTGAATCAATTTCTCAGACAAATAGGTTTTGTCGAGGGAGTTCGCTGGCTAACAGATCCTAACTTAGCTTTGTGGAGCGTGATGTTAGTTACAATTTGGAAAGGCTTGGGTTATTATATGGTAATTTATCTGGCAGGATTGCAATCAATTCCTGAAGAACTTTACGAAGCAGCAGCGATTGATGGTTCGGATGGTTGGCAAAAGCACTTAGATATTACCCTTCCTTTAATGCGTCCCTATTTATTTTTAGTAGGAATAATCTCGGCAATTTCAGCCACAAAAGTTTTTGAAGAGATTTATATTATGACTCAAGGAGGACCTGGGAATAGCTCTAAAACTATAGTTTACTATCTTTATGAAAAGGCTTTTCAAGATTTAGATATTAGCTATGCTTGTACGATCGGCTTAATACTATTTTTAGGTATTTTAGGACTATCAATTATTAATCTTAAATTAACTGCCAAAGGTAATGAATAAATCTAAATACTTCAGTGATTTTCCTGAATAAGAATATTTTTTTTGTGTTTTTAGATTAAAGTCTAGTTAATTTCACCCTTTAAGAAAAGTAATAGGTTGTTGTTATAAAAGAAAAAACAATAGTACTTTCCCAAAACAACCAAAATAACTATGAACAAGAACTTATCGATCGCCTTCAGTTTATTTCTAATGGCTTTTGCTGTTAGCTGTAGCGATAATTCCTCCAATAATGCTGATGCTAGAACGGAAGACGATAGTTTTAGACAAGCTCAACTAGAAGCACAAGAAGTCTTAAGACAAACAGATAATTGTTCGACTCTTCCCCTCGAACAACAAGGTGCTTGTCTTGAAGCAGTTCAAAGAAATAACATAGAAAGGGAATTAGGCTTGTAATTTATTGTTTCTAATTATGTCTCAACCAGCCATTTACATAGCAGTAACCAGTCACGGTTTTGGTCATGGGGTGCGTGCGGCAACAGTAGCAGAAAAGTTGCGTCAAATTCGTCCCGATATCACCTTGATTTTGGTGACGGTTGCTCCTGAATGGCTGTTGAAATCTTACATCAAGGGAGAATTTGTTTATCGCCAACGGGTTTTCGATGTAGGGGTGATTCAAAAAGATAGCTTGACCATGGATCGAGATACTACCCTGAGTAAGATGCAAAGTATTATTGCCGACTCGGATCGCATCATTGCCGAAGAAGCTAAATATATTCGCGACCATAATGTTAAATTAGTTTTAGCCGATATACCTGCCTTAGCTGCTCCGATCGCTCGTGCTGCGGGAATTCCTTGCTGGATGATGAGTAATTTTGGCTGGGACTTTATCTATCGCGATTGGGGAGAAGAATTTGCCAAGATTGCTAACTGGATTGCCAACTACTACAGTCAAAGCGATCGCTTGTATCGCTTGCCCTTAGCCGAACCAATGAGGGCGTTTCCTAATATTATTGATGTGGGCTTAACGGGTTGTCAGCCCAACGATGCAGCCTTAACCGCCAGATTTAATTTAACCGCACCCAAAGAGAAAACCATCCTACTAACTTTTGGCGGTTTGGGCTTACAAAAGATTCCCTATCACAACCTCAAACATTTTCCCGACTGGCAGTTTATCACCTTCGATCGCAACGCCCCAGATCTGCCCAATTTAGTTCAAATCCAAGACAATACTTTGCGTCCGATCGATTTTATGCCATTATGCGATCGTGTTTTTTCTAAACCAGGATATAGCACTTTCTCCGAAGCTATGTATTGCGACTTGCCAATCGTCACCCTCACTCGTCAAGGCTTTGCCGAAGCAGAAGTATTACTCGATGGAATTCAAGACTATTCCCCCCACCAAATTATTCCTACAGAAGAATTCTTCCCAGGAAATTGGGATTTTTTACGTCAAGATTTAACGCCACCGCGCAAAACAGAAAAACTAGCCAAAGATGGCGCGACTAAAATTGCTGGGGATATATCTCGGTTTGTTAGTGGTTAGTAGAGGCATTTAGCGAAATTCCCCCTAATCAATGTTCCGATTTAGACAAGGCATCTAGAGGATTTTCGCATTTATCGAGATGAATCAATTCCAATTGTCCGCCGACTTCTTGAATTAAAGCTATCTGACGTAAATACAAACCTCGAAAAATACTAGCAAAAAAGAGAGTTGCGATCGCCACAATCAAACCTGCTGCGGTAGAAGTTAATGCCTCGCCGATTCCGCCAGTTACTCCTGTTGCTTGAGAAGATTCAATATCTCCCAACTGTAAAGAAGACAAAGAAACGATCAAACCAATTACCGTACCTAGCAAGCCCAACAGGGGAGACAGACTAATTACGGTTTCAAAACCATTGTTAAAGCGTTTCAGTACGGGGATTTCTGCTTGGGCGGCAGTTTCTAAAGCTAGTTTAAACTTCTCTGGAGTCGAACGTTTGAGGGATAATGCCACTAAAAAAATACGAGCGACGGGTAAATTAAGATGACGTTGCAACATCATAGTTGCTGCATCAGTATCATCTCGATAGAGATTTAATAACTGCTTGATGACAGCATCTTGTTGTTTAGATGTTCGCAACCAAAAAAGCGATCGCTCTAAGATCATTGCTAAGGAATAGATCGATAATCCCAGCAAAGGATACATTACTATTCCACCACTCTCAAACAATTGCAAGATAGTATCTGTCATAAATTTACAATCTGACTGCGATCGAAGTTTTTCTAATAAAGGTATATATTAAAGCTAAATTCAATTTCTAATGCTTCTAAAGGAAAATCTGGTGGTAAAGGATCGAAAGGACCAGAATTTTGTACTGCTGCAAGGGATTCATTATCTAATTTTGACGATCCAGAACTTGTCGTTACCTGAAGATCGGCAATCTGACCATTTTTTTGAATTTTGAACGTTAAAAAAGTAGTTTGTTCTTCCGACGAATATGAAGGATGCCAGTTTCGTTTAACTCGTCTCTTGATTTCAGCAAAATAGGCGCTCAAATCTATATCTCTTAAAGCATTTATTTGACCTGGATTGAGAACTGTTTCATGAGTCAAAGCTTCAGGACTAAAAAAGGCATCAGATCCGCCATCTGCTAAAGCTTTCTTATAATCTCCTCCCAATAAATCCGCAGCACTACCCTGATTGCCAACAGGGGGTTCTGGTTCTGTTTGGGGAGGTAAACGAGTAGCGACTGGTTCTGGTTCTGGCTCTGGCTCTGGCTTGGGTGCTGGTTCTGGTTCTGGCTTGGGTGCTGGTTCTGGTTTTACCTCGGCTTCTGCTACTGGTTCTGGTTGGGGTTGGGATGGAGGCGGTGCTGGTGCTGGTGCTGGTGCTGGTGCGGGGGAAGCAACAAGATCTTGACCTATTTCTTCGGTGGAGGGTGTTTGTTGTGGTTGCTCGTTCGATGAGGCTACAGAGTTGTCCGTAGAGATATTGTTAGTATCTGGAGGTGGTTCTTCACTGGTTTCTTCTGGGGGTATGACGACAAATTCAATAGGTTTATTTTCTTCTTTTTCTTCTATAGGTTGAGTAGCTTGATATCTAGATAATGCCAAAAAAAGAATACCGTGAACGATCGCCGAACCTAAGACAAATAATAAAAGGTGATGCCAGCGAAAACCACGATATTCAACATAATTAGTATTTAAAGTTTCTGGATTGCGATCGCTTTTTGGCTTTAATTTAACCATTTCCCATAACACCTATCCTGCAATTCAACTCGCTCTTAGACTAACAAATTTAATTGCCGTACGGGCTGTTCGCAAACAGCCCCCTACATTATTTCTTCAAATTAGCTTCTCTGATTGGCAAATTGATACGCACCCACCGCAGCTAAAGCCGTCGCAAATCCTAAAAGAATGGGGATAGAATACCAGGGAAAGTCAGATAAAGGTAAATAAGCGGCTGCTCTTAACCCCATACTAGTGTAGGTTAGGGGTAAAAGATAGACTACTGGTTTTAAGGCTGCGGGAAGACTTGCGGGGTCAAAAAATGTACCGCCTAAAAAAGACATGGGAACGATCGCAAAATTATTGTATAAACCGACGCTTTCGAGGGATTTGACTCGCAAACCGACAATTACTCCCAACCCTGCAAACACGGCACAGTTAAGCACCAATAATAAGATAAATAAAGGATTGAGAAAACTACCAATCTTGCCCGTAAACAATATGGCTACTAGAATTACCGATGCAGCAGTCATCACGCCTCTTACTATGCCCGCAAACATTTTACCCAAATGCAACGCTAAAGGATGAACGGGCAATAATAACAATTCGTCAAAGGTTTTACTAAACAAGCGATCGCCACAGATCGAAAAAGTCGTTCCCCCAAAACTAATAGTCATAGAAGAAAGGGCAACCATTCCAGGCAAAATAAATTCCAAATAATTCGCTCCCGCACTGGGTTCGATCGAGCGATCGATGGTACTACCCAAACCCAAACCAAAAGCTAAAATATAAATCAAGGGAGAAATCAGCCCCGTTGCTGCTATTTGAGCCACCCTAGCCCTTAAGTCCAGCCACTCGCCCCAAAATATGGTTAAAGTGTCTTCTAAAATGGTTTTGAATTTAGGAACTACAATAGTTCTTTGGCGTTGCTTGTTTTTAATGGGAGATTGTAATTTCACTGACCAAAAATCTTAAAATAGAAATATCTATGATTAATTAATATTCCTTAATACTTTATCAGCAATCACTCAATCAATAATCACCCAATCACAACATGGCTCGTAGAAATAGTAATAGTAATCGTAACAATAATTATAAAAATAATCGAGAGTTCGGCGATCGCTACAATCCTCCGAATAACTATCGTTCTAATTCCTTTGCATCAGAAAAGAAAAATCCTTTTGATGTAGCCAAATTAGCGATTCTCGGTAGTGTCTTTGTGGTAGGAATTGTGATCGGATTGGCTTTAAATCTTTCCAGCGGATCTGGTAGTAACGAATCGGTTGATTCTAGTTTGCAAATAGATCGAGCCGCACCTAACCCTGAAATATGCCAGCAGTTCGGAGCGAGTGCGATCGTTACTGATATGCGAGTATTTTTAAGCCTCAATCCTTTTAGCGTGTATCTAACTCAACCTCGGATGCAGCCTGGATGTGTCTTGCGTCGAACTAATTGGTCGCTTTTAGAACAAAAAAATTTAGTATCTTCCGAACAGGTGAGAGATTGCAAAAGGCGCATGAATACTTTTGGTTTCGTGGGTAATTTGGATGGTCAACCCAAAATTGATTGTGTCTATCAAAATGATTCGGCTGGAAATTTATTTCTTAATCGGAATGGACAATCAGGAGGCGTATTACCAGAATCGGATAATTTTTAACCTAGACAATCTATACAAGATTAATCTTTTTTTTGGTCTAAACTAGGAGTCGGTTAGAACAACTTGATTAACATATACAATTTAATTAGTTATGTGTGGAATTGTCGGCTACATTGGCACTCAAGGGGCTACAGAAATCTTAGTTGCAGGTTTAGAAAGATTAGAATATCGTGGTTACGATTCTGCGGGGGTAGCTACTATTGAGTCGGGTAAAGTTAGCTGTGTCAAAGCCAAAGGAAAACTCTTTAATCTTCGAGCCAAAATAGGACAAACCGAGCATCAAGGACAATTGGGTATCGGACATACCCGTTGGGCGACTCACGGTAAACCCGAAGAACATAACGCCCATCCACACTTAAACGCCGATGGTACTTTGGCAGTGGTGCAAAATGGGATAATTGAAAATTATTTAGAGTTAAAAGAAGAATTAATTAGTAAAGGGATCGAATTTCGCTCGGAAACCGATACAGAGGTGATTCCCCATCTAATTGATGTTTTATTGCCTAATTCTAATTCCTTAATGGATGCCATCCAAAAAGCGATCGCTCGTCTAGAAGGAGCATTTGCGATCGCTGTAGTTCATGCCGACAATCCCTACGAATTAATTGTGGCAAGACAACAAGCCCCTCTAGTATTAGGATTCGGACAGGGGGAATTCTTCTGTGCTTCAGATATGACAGCAATTCTTCCCTTCACTCGCACTATTCTCAATCTAGAAAACGGCGAAATAGCCAAATTAACACCTTTGGGAGTAGAAATCTATACCTTCTCAGGCGATCGAGTTTCCCGCTTCCCCCGCACTCTCGATTGGAATCCCACCCAAGTAGAAAAACAGGGTTTCCGTCACTATATGCTCAAGGAAATTTACGAGCAACCTGCGGTAGTTAGAAGCAGTTTAAATGCCTATATCAATCCTAATTGGCACGCTGATGAAAACCCCGATTACAGCCCCGTAAACATCGGTTTAACTCCCGACATGACCGACAGCTTAGAACATATTCAAATCGTCGCTTGCGGTACTAGTTGGCACGCTGCCCTCATCGGAAAATATCTCCTCGAACAAGTAGCTAAAATACCCACTACCGTAGACTATGCTTCCGAGTTTCGCTACTCTCCCAAACCAGTAATTCCCCACACCCTCACCATTGGCGTTACCCAGTCGGGAGAAACTGCCGATACCATTGCGGCATTAGAATCAGAAAGAGCAAGAAGAGCAGATTTAAACCCCAAATATCATGCCAAACTACTAGCTATTACCAACCGCGCTGAAAGTAGCATCGCTCAAATATGCGATCGCATTATCGATACTCAAGCAGGAATTGAAATCGGCGTAGCTGCTACCAAAACTTTTATCGCCCAAACAATGGGCTTTTACTTCCTAGCCTTAGATTTAGCCTATCGCCGTCAAAGTGTATCTAATCAGAGAATTAGCGAAATCGTCGAAGGCTTACGTCAAATACCCAGCCAAATCGAAACCATCTTAGACACTCAAGCAGATGCGATCGAAGATCTAGCTCACCATTTCACTACCGAAACCGAAGACTTTATCTTTATCGGGCGGGGTATCAACTTCCCCATTGCCCTCGAAGGTGCGTTAAAACTCAAAGAAATCTCTTACATCCATGCAGAGGCATACCCCGCAGGAGAAATGAAACACGGACCGATCGCTTTATTGGATAATAAAGTACCAGTAGTAGCCGTAGCCATGCCTGGAAGCGTCTACGACAAAGTAATTTCCAACGCCCAAGAAGCCAAAGCTCGCGATGCTCGTTTAATTGGCGTTACTACTGCCATGAATGCTACCGAAGCAGGACATACATTCGACGATATTTTAACCGTACCCGAAGTGGATGAAATTGTCTCTCCTGTCTTGGCGGTTATACCCTTGCAAATCTTGTCTTACCATATTGCAGCGATTAAAGGCTTAGATGTAGACCAGCCCAGGAATTTAGCTAAAAGTGTTACTGTTGAGTAGGATAACTGCTTTTTTCTCGTTTTTACTCTGCTTATCTTAGCATTACGCTTAAAATCATATAAATATAATAAGCCATACTCAATTATTTTGCAAGGCGATCGAGTATGGCTTTACTTTGATTCAATTAAATGTAAATTACTTGGCGGTTGCAGAGTTAGGTTTAGACATCGCTTTTTTGAGAACTTCTAAATCGATTTCGCCTCTTCCCAACTGTTCCATAAACTCTGAAACGCTTAGACCAAAATTTTCTTTGGTTAACTGACGGCATTTATCCCACCCCTCGTCAGTCAAAGAAATGCTTCTTCGCTTTTTTGGTTGTTCGTATCTTAGCTTATTCCCCCCTAATTTTAAGTTTTTCAAACTGTTGGGATGTTTGCCTGGTTTTACTTTTTTCTCCTGCATTTTTTATGTACAATAAGGAGGAAAGAAGATTCTACATATTTAGTAGAATCCCTATAACATATAAGACTATGCTACCAAGAATAAACAAAATCCTCAACTCTGATCAGCTAGAGGCTGTTTTGCAAACATTATTTCAAAATCGCCCTGTAAAAATAATTCGTATCATTGCAGCCACAGGGCGATCGCAGGTAACTTGGATACACATCGAAAATGTCTTGAATCAAAGGAGAATGGCGAGTTTTCTTTCTTTCGACGATTTGATTAAAAACTTCTGGAAGTGGTTGTTGATGTTAGAGATGTTTGCTTTAGCTGCTTGGGAAATAGATCGCGTTAGAGAATGTGTTTGGAAATTGGTTCGTATCGGCGATCGCGTCTTCTCAAAAGATAACAAGAAAACTGGGATTATAGTAAATAAAGATATTACCGTTGAAAAAACTAAAATTTTAACCATCGATCGCGGTGAAAAGATGGGATTAGAAGATCCTGCTTATATCGCTGTAATCTAAAATACATAAACTGCTGTTTTTATTGAATTGAAATGTTTTGAAGCAGTAACTCGCTTGGTTTAATGAGACTGCAATCCTTGATGAATTATTAAATACAACCAAATACTTCTATTTATGCTGTAGAAAGAGAAAGTTGTAGTTAATACGAACAATTTTCTTAATGGATCGAGCTAGAAATGAGCTATATGCAAATTTACCAGATGATTTATTACTAGAAATAATCGAAGACGCTCCCAGAATTACTGAAGATTTAAAGCCACTCTTCGATAAGTTGCTAGAAAATAAAGAAAAAATATATGAAAAACTTGGAGAATCATCATTAATTCGCAACGCAAGCGAACTGGAAAACCCATCCAGTCCTTCTGTTTCTGGGATTGATGGAGGACAGGCTATAGATAAAGCTTTGGGAGCAGACACACTCATAGCTGTAGCAGTGGGTGTAGAAGGATTAGTTCGTGAAGATAAAAGAAAATGGTCGGGAATTCAACATAAAAATTGGCAAGGTGTTCTTTCCCATCATTCAGAAAGCAATTCAAAAATTGTTCGCGGAGCTATGACTGCACTAGAACTACTAGTAATTAGTGAATCTCCTCACGACGTGATTATTGCTGATGGTTCGCATCAAACACCAGTCATAGGCATCAACAGCTTAACTAGTATGTCTACTCTTGACGATCCCATTCATGCTAAAACCATGTTTGATATCATCAATAGCCTGGATGTTGTTGCCTCCCTCAAAAAGTCAATTGAGAATCAAAACGTTATCTACATGGTGAAATACGATAGTTCTCAAGACATTGGTTTAACTGAATTAAAAGATTTCGATCTCAAAGTAGATGATAAAACTGTTATGAGTTTAGTTTTACGTCCCAACGAGTTCACAAAACCGCTTCCAGTAGGTCAAACAATAAAAAATAAAGGTGTTTGGAGCAGTCTTAATATTTCTCTCTCCCAAAAATTAGACTGTGAGCCAGATATCAAACAAAATTTGAAAAATAGCTTGAATGAAGCAATTAGAATTCCCAAAAACCGCAAAATATATTTTACTTATTACAAACCCTACGAATGGTCTCCTGCTTACAGAATTGAGATCAAAGAACAATGTGCCAGAAGCGAATACGAACTAGCCAAAGTGTTAAAGGCTATTCAAGAGCAAGTTGTTTCTAGCGATATACAAGAACCTTATCCTCAATATCTAGCGGATTTGATGGCAAAAAGCATCAGTGGGGGTTTAGAAGCTCTCCGCACTGTCGTCCAGTTTGAAATCAGCAGCAACCCAAATTTATTAAAACTAATCACTCAGTCATATAGAACCTACTAAACAATATTTATGGATTTAACTTCTCTACTTAACGATCGATCCGATTCTTTCAATATTGGCAGTATTGGCTCTCCTAGCAGCACTACAGAAATTGTCATTGATATCAATCAAAAGAGCGAAGCCAAACAAATATTAGGTCAGCTTGTTTATTTCACTCAACTTCAAGAACAAAATGAACTGGTGATATTAGGTCAAATTCTAAGTACAGATACCGTCTTAAAAGTCAACCAACTTGACAGTAATTAGGATCGAAAGGCTTGCCAGTTTTAATGACTCCGTAAGCAATATGGAGAAGCTTTCTCAAAAGTGCGCCCAAAATTGCCATCGGATGTTTTCCTTTTTGACGTAGGCGATCGCGAAACTGCTGAATAATGGGATTATGTCGTTGAGCCACAACTGCTGGCATATAAAGAGCTTTACGTACTCGCGAATTACCTTTTTTTGA
>NZ_JBZNBU010000145.1:0-2358 GCF_058530065.1 Waterburya sp.
AGGGGTAGTACCTCCCGCGCAATTACGGTTTGTGCCAGCTAAAGAAAGATAGTGTTTAATTAAATTGCGATCGCCATCGACAATTATAGTAGTAGTTCCCCCAGGACAAGTGCGATCGTATTGAGGAATTTTGTCTCCATAATTATTGACCCCTTGTAAAGGACTAATTTCATGATTTCTGACTAGAATAGTCTGTCCTTGTTGACCCTTAAAAGCCGCCATGCCGTCGTGTTGGTTGGGTACTAAATAGCCATCGTTCATTTCTTCCCCCACGCGAGAAAGAACCTTATATTGAAACCCTGGAGGTAAATCTAAGATTCCTTGAGGATCGGGAACCAATTCCCCGATGCGACTGGCAAAAGTTTCTTTGCCTGCAGCTAAATTAGCATATAAATTCTTCAGAGGTACTGCTAAAAATGCTCCGCCAATACCGACACCCGCCAATGAAAAGAGTTTTCGTCTAGATAAAGACACGACTAAATCCTCTGACAACAATCGATAATATAACTTAAATCTGCAAGATTTAGATTTATTTCTTGACGGCTAAAGTTAAACCATCGGCGATTGGCAGCATAGAAATTTCCACTCTGCTGTCTTGATATACTTTTTGATTGAATTCTCGAATGGCGACTGTTCTTTTGTCCGTATCTTCAGGATCGGCTACTCTACCAAACCACAATACATTATCGATCGCAATCATGCCTCCCGAGCGCAAGAGAGTCAAACAACGTTCGTAATAGTTATCGTAATTTCTTTTATCAGCATCGATAAAGGCAAAATCAAAAGTACCTGTTTCTCCTGCGGTAATTAATGCGTCGAGAGTATCTAAGGCTGGGGCGAGGCGAAAATCAATCCTGTCTGCCACTCCTGCTTCTTGCCAATAGCGACGGGCAATAGCTGTGGCTTCTGGATCGCGATCGCAAGCTACAACTTTGCCATCTTCGGGTAATGCTAGGGCGACTACCAAAGAGCTATATCCTGTAAATACGCCAATATCGAGAGTTTTTTTCGCCCCTAATAATTTAATTAGTAATGCCATAAACTGCCCTTGATCGGGAGAAATTTGCATTATTTTGGCTCGATGGAAGTCTGTTTCTCGACGCAATTTAGTTAATATTGCGGTTTCTTTTAAAGAGACTGAAAGTAAATATTTATATATTTTTTCGTTCGATATTAGACTATTTTTCTCCATCTTTTTGACTGCTTTGAATAAAATACGCTCATTGTAGATCTTCGTTGAATTTGTTTTATGCTTGGCAAGGACTTATTTTTTGCCTTGGTACATCTCCTAAGTTATTCGTGCGATATGCCGTCAAAATAATTTCTCCTGACTCGGTAACTTTAGAGACTGTTCGTAAACTTAGATGAAGAAGAGGATTAAGCCTTTCTTTTTCGCCGATTATCAGTCAGTCGTCTTAACATAAGCCGAATCATCACGATATAAACCACAGCTTCGTGATTTTCAGGAAGTACCTCGTAATCCCGACATAAGCGACGAGATTTATCGAGCCACGAGAAAGTTCTCTCAGCAACCCATCGCCAGGGGGCAACAATAAATCCTTCTTGGATAATTCAATTTATCTCTCTATTTACAATATTTTACGAACAGTCTCTAAATATGACTTGTATAATTTCAAAGTTATTAATCGACCAAAATTTTTCTCGTTGTATTGATGAGTTTATCAATTTCCTTTTTGTCTAATCTCAATGATCGAGAACTGCCGTACACTTGATCTCAACAATTAATCCTGGAGTAGATAAACCAGTCACTCCCACACCTGTCCAAGTAGGATATTTATTAGTAAAATAACGATCTTTTACTTGGATAAATAGAGGCAGATGGGGAATAGTTAACTGCTGGTTTTCGGCTACATTTGCTCCTGTGACATGGTAAGTAATCATCTCGACCACATCATCAAAACTTGCTCCTGCTGCTGTTAGTACCTTACTTACATTCTCGAATGCCTGGACAAATTGGGCTTCAGTATCCTCTACTACCTGTAAATTTTCATCCCTGCCTACTTGTCCTGATATATATAAAGTATTGCCCACCTTAATCCCAGGACAGTAATGGTACTTTTCGTAGAGGATTTCCATCCCTGGAGGAATAATAACTTCGCGAGTATTGCCCATCTTTATGAATTCCCAGACTTATAAAAAATTAGTTGCCAAGAATTTTAGCAAGGATTTTCACTCTGCTGTTGAAATTATCGAGTCGAAAATTCCCGAACCTGCTGATAATCAAATTTTGATTCGCAATAAGTTTGCGGGAGTAAATGCAGGTTTTGATACTTTGCTGTGTAAAGGGAAGATACCCTATTTTAGCGAGACACCGCCAATTGACTTGGGGGTAGAAGC
>NZ_JBZNBU010000146.1:0-12979 GCF_058530065.1 Waterburya sp.
TAGATCCTCAAAAAGATGGAATTTCTCAAATTAGCCAAACATTAGACCGATACGATAGTTTGGATGAAATTCATATTGTTTCTCATGGTAATAATGGCGAGTTGTTTCTCGGTAATACAACATTAGATCGAGACTCTTTAATTGACTATCAAGAAGAACTAAATAGCTGGGGCGATTCTTTAGAAGAACATGGCGATATTCTGCTTTATGGTTGTAATGTAGCTACGGATCTAACTGGTGCAGAATTTGTTAAAGATTTGAGCGAATACACCAATGCAGATATTCAAGCATCAAACGATCTTACTGGTTATAGCGAATTAGGTGGCGATTGGGATTTAGAATATGCGATTGGAGAGATTGAAGCTGAATCAATATTTAATGATGAGATTCAAAATACCTATAAATATAAGTTAAACCAATTTAATATAGTCATTCCTCCGCCTAGTAATGGGAGTTATTTTAATCCTGATATTTTTGACAGAACTTTTACCATAGAAGGAAGTGTTCCAGATAGTAGTAATGGTTTTAGAACTCCTTTTCGATCCACTTTTATTAAGTTTATCAATAATCCAAATTTTGGAGATATTCCACTCAATCCTGAAAACTTTGGTGATTTCAATATAGACACTGGTTTTCGCTTGGACTATTTACCAATAGGGTCTGAAATAATGGACTCTCCACACAACGCAGGAAGGTCAATAATTGATTTTCCTGAAGCTGAAAATCAGCCTTTTTCACTTAATTTTGGCGAAGGAAATTTTTTCATATTTCCCACAAGAGATGATCGTAATTATGATTACAATCGTCCAGATGTAAATAATCTTATATTTAATTTTGATGCTAGCTCCTTAAATTTTAATCCCAATAATTTTGAATTTACTTCAATTGAAAATAACAATAACTCTATTACTTTCAATTTTGAGGCGGGGACTTTTGATTACAGTTCTTTAACTGCCAGAGATTCGCTGAGTTTTGAATTAGATCCTGGTAATTTTGATTTTTATGATGTAGATCCAAATAATACTGTAAACTTTGGAGATAATCTTTCTTTTGAAGCAACTTCAGTTACTTTTACTTCTAATTCTGTAAATTTCACATACAAACCAGAATCCTTTAGATTTGATTCTAGTCAATTTGAAGCTAATTCTCATTTATATGAATACAAACTTTCATCAGAAGATTTTGAAGGTGGAGTTAGTTTTGAACAATTTAATGCTAGTGATTATCGAGCTTTAGATTATGCTTTTGCAGGAGACGAATTATTTGATATTAATCATTACATCAATCAGGGAGGAACTCCTAATGGAATGAATCCTTTTACTGACTATGTAGAAAATGGTTGGAAACAAGGATTAGATCCACATCCTCTCTTTGATGTTGATTACTATCTAAACAATAATATAGATGTTCGAGATGACGGAGCAGAACCCTTTAGACATTACATACTTACTGGTTTTACCGAAGCTCGACCAGGCTTAGATCGAGATCCTCACCCTCTTTTTGATACTTCCTACTACAACGATAATAATTCCGATGTAGTCAATGCTAATAAAAATTCTTTAGCTCACTTCGTTGAATTTGGTTTTTCAGAAAACTTTGATAATCGAGATCCCAATCGCTATTTCGATTCTTCTTATTACAACGCTCAAAATCCTGATGTAGTAGCAGAAGGTGTAAATCCCTTAACACACTATATTCAGTTTGGCTGGAGAGAAAGTCTGGAAAACAATCCAGGGGGAAAAAATCCCAATCGCGATCCCAATCCTCTATTCGATACAGAATTTTATTTTGAAACTCACACAGATGTTAGAAATGAAATACTACAAGATTTCGATCCCAGTCCATTTCGATACTATAGTGCCAATCCAGTTCAGCACGTATTAGAGTTTGGAGTAGAAGGAAGATTTGCTAATGAAATTAGAATCACCCACCCAATTTTTGCATCGGAAAATCAAGTTGCTTTTACTACATTTATTAATGCCCAATCTGAAGGATTTACATTTGCTCAAAATAGATTTAGTGAAATAGGTGTTAATTTAACACCTTTAGAAACTGGTGAGATATTAGTTGCTCAAGCGGGAATAGGTGAAGGGGAAGGAAATCCCATAGTAGATTTCATTGAATTGGCAATTTATACAGGTGGATTGTACATTCTAAGCGGTCAAATCTTTGAAGATATTGGTACGGCATTTGAGTTTATAGCTGAAAACTCTCAAGCAACTTTATCCTTTACAGTAGAAGATCTTGCCGCAAATCCTCCTGCGTTTCCTGGAGAGGTAGAAGCACCAATAATAGTTGAGACATTTCCTAACGGTTCGACTATTGAAAACATTTTAAATCCTGACGGTAACGAAAATATTTTCAGGCTTCCTCTAGAACCTATAGATGAACTTGCTGAAAACGTTGAAAGCTTCCCCCAGAAAGACGAAATTTTAGAGGGTTTATTGAATGAACCTTTTATATTTCCTGATGTAATTGAAATACCTCAATTATTCTATGTAATTAATGATGGATTTGGAAATTCAATTCCAATTGGTAGTTCGAGTAGTAATGGAATACAAGAAGTTGAAGATTTTATTTCAACTCTAACGCCAAGGTCTACTCCTACCAGCAGAAGAGCTAATTTATTTGAAATAGAACAGACTGGAACTGTAAATTATAGAATACCAACTGGTAAAATAAACCAGCAGGGTCTTCCCGAAACTTTCGATATAGATGGATTTAGGGGAAGAACCATTATAGAGACAAAATTTATAGGATTACCAGCAAGAAGTCCATTTATTGACGGTTCCCAAGTGCCCCAGTTCATTAGAGATAATGCGCTCCGTCAAGAACGTGACCAATTTAGAAGAACTGCGGATTTAATTAATAACCCATTAATTCCTTTTACTCAATTGGAGGTTCTTGTCAATGATGTCAATGCCATTCCATACTTTGAATCACTGCTCGAAGAATTTAACATTTCTGGAGAAGTTAAAGTCGTACCAACACAAGTCCAATAAGGAGAATCTTATGTCAAGTTTTTTAATGCTTTATATTGACGAAGATACAAGGTTTGTACCTAATCAAATTAAAAATGCAATTGCTAGTATGGATAATGCTGATTTATACATTTCCAAGAATGAAACTAGTGAGGGTACTATTTTGTACAGACTCAATAATGATAGTGTGAATATAAATATTGGAGAAGATTGGAGATTTATTGCAATAGAAGGAACTGGAGATACCGCACTCAATTTTGCAATTGAGTTGAATAAAATACTAGATCAAAATTTACATTTAACTGATTCTAATTACAGTTTTTTATGTAGATTAAATGAAGTAAAATCTATCAAAGAATTAGAACCTATGATAGCAGAAGGCATGTATTACAATGAATAGTTGTTTTTCTATTTAATTAGCTCTATCTCTCTAATACCAACACAAATAACACAACAATAATTAGAGAGATAAATCATGACAAATATTACAGGAACAAACCTTGCAGAAAGATTAGACGGTACTTCTTTAGCCGATGTTATTGATGGCTTGTTTGGTGACGATACCATCTATGCTGCCCAAGGTAACGATGTGATTAATGGCAACGATGGTAACGATAAACTATACGGAAGCGATGGTAAAGATACCATTAATGGTAATGATGGCAATGACAAACTGTACGGGCAAAACGATAACGACAAGCTTTATGGCAAGAACGGTAACGATGTTCTTGATGGGGGATACGGGAATGATTACCTAAGCGGTGCTTCAGGTAATGACAGTCTTTATGGCAAAGTAGGTAACGATACTTTATATGGAGGGAAAGGAAACGATTACCTCAGTGGTGCTTCGGGTAATGATAGTCTTTCTGGTGGAGATGGAGATGATGTTTTAAAAGGTGGACAGAATGACGATACCTTAGCAGGTGAAACTGGGGTTGACGAAATATATGGCAATGATGGCAATGATAATCTTTATGGTGGTTGGGGCAACGATACTTTAGCGGGTGATGCTGGCAGCGATAGGCTATATGGTGGCTTGGGTAATGACAAGCTATATGGTGGCTTGGACGACGACACAGTTCACGGTCAAGACGGCAACGATACGATCTATGGTGGCTTGGGTAATGATAGTCTTCGTGGAGATGACGGGGATGATGTAATTTACACCCAAGATGGCGACGATCTTTCCTTTGGTGGCGATGGTAACGATATTCTCTATGGGGATGACGGGGATGATACCTTAGCTGGAATGGCGGGGAATGACACCATTTACGGCGGAAACGGGAAAGATACTCTTTTTGGTACTTATGGAGATGATTATGTATCTGCGGGAGAAGGTGATGATAGCCTCTTTGGAGGTACGGGGAATGATACCCTTATTGGTGGGAGTGGCTCAAATAAATACTTTGCTGGCGATGGTCATGATTTAATAATTGGCGGTAACGATTACGACCTAATCCGTTCTGATTGGGGTAATGATACTCTTTACGGTTATGACGGTAATGACTATCTTGATGGTGGTGCGGAAGAAGATAAACTTTACGGCGGAAATGGTTTTGATAAGCTTTATGGAGAGAATGGCAATGACACCTTGTATGGAGAAGGTGGTCGTGACTTTTTGTATGGCGAAAATGGCAAAGATAAACTTTATGGAGGACTTGATAGTGATTCTCTTTATGGAGGTCATGGAAATGATACCCTTTCTGGAGATAAAGGCAATGACATTCTGAGAGGAAGAGAAGATAACGATATTTTAATTGGTGGTGTTGGTAACGATACTATGAGTGGCGGTTCGGGTAATGATATCTTTTTGTATAACACTAACTCGGTATTTAATCTAAATACAGTTGGTATAGATCTTATTGAAGACTTTGGGGACGGTATAGATCGCATTTTCCTCGATAAAACTACCTTTACTGCTCTTTCTTCTCAAGCAGGAGGTGGATTTAGTAATTCTAGTGAATTCGCTGTAGTAGGCGAAGATAGTTTGGCTGCTACTTCAGAAGCATTAATTGTTTTCAGTCGAGGAACTGGAAATTTATTTTACAACCAAAATGGATCTGCTGCTGATTTTGGTACGGGGGGGCATTTCTTAACTGTATGGGGAGTTGACGAACTATCTGCGGTCAATTTCAAGATTACAGACTAATTGGAAATAAAATTTACCTAATAGCGATCGATTAAAATCAAGAAGCGATCGGTTATTATTTATCAATTATGGAGAATTGATTTAGGAGCTAGGTCGTGAAGCATGACGGTAGGGTAGCCAATAGCAAATTCTGTTTGAGCTTCGGTAATTTACTTCACAAACAAAAGTCTATTTATTGGTTGTTGCTTGGTCTGACGGTGCTAATTCCTTGGGGAGTTAAGTTAGAAAGTAACAAGGTTATTGCTCAAACAAAACCCAATGTTATTGTTGCTTTGGATAACCAAATCGTCTATGTCAATCCTAAATCGGGAGATGATAATAATGAAGGAACTAAATTATCTCCCTTGCAAACTATTACCCAAGCTCTCAAGATTGCCAAGCCTGGAACGACAATTCAATTAGCTGCGGGAGAATATACTGAAGCTAGTGGCGAAGTCTTTCCTCTAGTTATTAAAGAAAAAATTACCTTACAAGGCAATCCTAAAAATCAGGGACACCAAATTATTATTCGCGGTGGTGGCGATTTTGTCAGTCCTACTGGTGCGGGGCAGAATGTGGCGATCGCAGCTTTGCAAGATGCAGGAGGAATTGTTGGGGTTACAGTTACTAATAATAACTCTAGAGGTCATGGGTTGTGGGTAGAATCTTCCAGCCCGATGATCGCAAGTAATACTTTTACTCGCAATGGTAATACGGGATTATCCCTTAACGGTAATAGCGAACCTGTAATTGAAGATAATTATTTTTATAATAATTCGGGTAATGGCTTGCTGGTATATGGCACTTCTCAAGCTGAGGTTGTTAATAATACCTTCGAGCAAACTGGGTTTGGGGTTAGTTTGGTGCAAAATGCCAATGTAACTTTTCAAGAAAACTATTTTGATGGCAATCGGATCGGCATTATTCTCGAAGGTAGTTCCCAAGCCACATTACGAGATAATGAAATAATCAATTCCGCCGAATCTGGCTTAACGGCGATCGCAACTTCTCTAGTGGATCTCGGTACTAGTGACGAAGCTGGAAATAATGTCTTTCGTAGTAACAGAAAATTAGACATTCAAAATGCTAGTAGCAACGAAATAGTTGCAGTGGGTACGGAAATTAATGGCGATGTAATTGGAAAGATAAACTTTGATCGCGGGACATTAGTCGCTAGCAAAAATACTAATACCGAGATCCGCCCTTTACTACCGCCCTTAGATTCTCATAATTCCACATCCAGAAGTTTACCCGTTCCTCCTGCTGCCGATCCTTCTCTACCTTCTCCCCCACCCGTTTCCGAACCAGAAACAAATATTAAAGAATTTGTGTTTACTGCTGATTCGGCTAGTTCCTCTCAAGCCCCAGAAACAGAACCAGTGCCTTTTTTACCTCAAGTTGATAATTCCGCTTTGGGTGCTAATAATTCCCAAATTAGTAGTTTATCCGACGTTCTTGGTTCTAGAAGTGGAGTTACAGTCAAATACAAAGTTTTAGTAGAAGCAGAAAATGAATATATTATTCGGGAAGTGCGATCGCTCTACCCCGAAGCTTTTTCTACTATCTATCAAGGAAAACCCGTTCTACAAATAGGTGCATTTAATAATTGGGATAAAGCCAAACAAGCTAAACGTTCTTTAGAAGATTTAGGTCTAGACACTCATATTTTGGAATAAACACTAACTAAAAATCGATTGCTGAGGAAAAATTAAACGATCTTTTCTCATTTACTAACTAATTTGCACCATAAGATGAAAAATATGATGAACCCCTTAAATATTTGCTACAAATACATCATCTTGGTTAGTAATTACTCATCATCTGATATGTAGCATTATTGCTGAGATTTCATCAATTATCTATCGATATTGTTATAGTGGGTAAGTATCGTGTTTTTAAATAATTTTTGCAACTATTTTTATGATTTTAGTATAGCCACCGCAATAGAAAGTCACAGTCATTCTATATTTACAATCAGCCATTTTTCCGAACAACTTTTATTAGAAACAGCTTTATTTATTAAAATCATTATTGAAGCAGTTGCTTTGATAATAATTTCAATTGCCATTGTTAAAGCAATCAAATCGATGATACTTCGCGGTAGCAAAATAAACGGTAGACGCATGAACCCCAAAGATACTTTGCTATTAATTCGGATTGATTTGGGTACTTCTCTATCTTTAGCTTTAGAATTTTTATTAGCTGCGGATATTGCTGCAACCGCAGTTACCCCTAGTTGGGAAAAATTAGGACAGCTAGCCATTATTTCTGCTATTCGTACTTTTCTTAACTACTTTTTACAAAAAGAAATTAACGAATTAGAACACATGAGACAGAGTAATATTCGGACTATGGACACAAAATTAATCACAGAATAGCAACTGTAAAAATCAGCGATCGCCCTTGTGATTATTAAGAGTAAATCAAATAAATTTATAAAAAATAGCAGAGAGGAATTATTTTTTGCTTGTAGGAATAAATGAATTTTACGATTTTTTGTTTGGTGGCGGTGCTTGTTTGGGAATGACCTGCATTTTTTCAAACCCAGAAATAGCATAGTAAAGCTGTTCTGCTACTTTCTGGTTGGCTGCTCGATTGAGATGGATGGGATCGATAAAACTGGGAGAAGGATATTTATCTGTTAGCTGATATAAATCCACTGCTTTCATGTTTTTGGGGAAAGCTTGAGATAGTCTTTGAGTAGCCTGAATGAGAACGGGATAGCTATCTCTAACCTGCTTGATATAGCTTCTACCCAATTCCGTAGCAATCTTGCCTTCAACGTCGGTTAGCTGGCTGGGATTGCGTCCTGTAATTTCTGGTTGAGTAGCAACTACTAAAGGAATTTGCGCTGCTGCACTGAGGCTTAAAATTTGTTTTTGATGGTCGATGTAGCGATCTACTCTTTTTTGTAATTCTTCCTTGGTTTGAGGCAAATACTTTGCCAGATTAGAAGTAGATTCGTTGAGGATAAAATCTTGTTTGGTTTCAACCTGATGCTCTTTTAACCATTTATCTTGAGCAATTTTAGCTAAATAGCTCTTATTTTCTAAAGGCTCGATAAACTGGCTGACATAATCGGTAAAACTATTCGGTCGATCTCCATTATCGATCACTCGTTCGGGGGGTTTGACTGCTTCTTTGTTGCTATCTAACATCAAATCTTCATAACCGTCTAAAATCGCGATTAAATCGGGTTTATATTTGAGAATCTGTAAAGCTATTTGAGCTAGTTCGTTTCCCGAAGCATAACCAGGCACGCTGGCATTAATGACGCGATATTTTCCAGGCTTAATTTTAGAAGGTTTGGCTAAATATTTCTGTTTTTCTTTTTTGTCGGAGGGTAATAAATCTGGTTTATAAAGGTGAGGAGAAGTTTTTTGTTGTTCCAATCTTTGTTGGAGGCGTTGCTCTAAATATTCGCTAATGGTTTCATCATTACTGCTGCTACCATAACCAAAAGCTGTCGAACCTCCCAAGAGAAAAATTCTGATTTCCCCTTTTGGTTTGGTCGTCGATACGGGTTCGCGATCGCGAAATCCTTGGGGATTGATGTGCCAATTATCGCTCTGGCGATTTCCGATTAACTGATAGCCTACAGATAGGCTGGTTTTGGCTTGAAGGCTTAAGTCTTCTGGGTTACTGTACTTTTCTGAAGTGACAAATTTAAGCTGATAAGCTTCTGTAAGTTCTGATTTAGGATTGGCGTTGACAAATTGGCTTCTATTGCCCGAAAGATCGACAAAAATACGAGTTAAAAGTTCCAATACCAATAAACTCAAAACGAGAGATGCGATCGCCGAAAAGAAAGAAAAACGGGGACGGGATCGCTTTCGACTAGTAAAAATTCTGCGTTCTCTAGCTTTGGACTTAAACATATTAGTTCTGGAAGCAAATAATAAAAATAACTGTAAATTAATCAATTCGACCGCTAAATATCCCAGGATCTCTACCAATTTGAGGTTTGTCTAGTTAACTCTGTGGTAAATTGACCACATGAATATTTTGTAGGAAAACTAAAGCGATCGATTTATGTTCGAGAATTATAGGTATCTTGCAAAACTGTCATATCTGCCAAAATTCTGTGAGACAAATATCTCGTAATTAGGTAAGATCCTCAATCGATAAAGTATTTAGTAGTTTTAAATTATTCATGACCTATAAATTGTTATTTGTATGTTTGGGGAATATCTGCCGTTCTCCTTCAGCGGAAAATATTATGAATCATCTCATCGAAGAAGCTGACTTGTCAGACAAAATAGTCTGTGATTCGGCTGGAACTTCGGGATATCATGTCGGTGCTTCTCCCGATCGTCGGATGAATACTGCTGCGGTCAAACGAGGAATTAAGCTTGAAGGCAGATCTCGCAAACTTACTCCCGCCGATCTACAGCAATTTGACCTAATCTTAGCTATGGATCGCGAAAATTACCAGGATATTTTGTATTTAGATCGAGAAGGAAAGTACGAAGATAAAGTTTATTTGATGTGCGATTTCGCGAAGCATAAAACCGATCAAGAAGTACCCGATCCTTATTATGGAGGTCAAGATGGATTTGATTATGTTATCGATCTCTTATTAGATGCTTGTGCGGGTTTATTGGACTATATAGTTAATTCTGAAGCATATCGAGCCAAAACCTAATTTAGAAAGTTCAATATTAGCCGAGCATCATTTTTATAGTTAGATAGAAACGCAATGAATCGATTTAATTTACAAGTATTGAAAAAGTTTTGGTCGCTGGCAAAGCTTTATTGGTTGGGGAATGAAAAAAAAGGAGCGTTATCTCTCTTAGCTCTCTTATTTATATTACTCATAGCTTATACTCAATTGAGTGTTTTGCTACTACAGCAACAGGGTAATATAATTTCTTCTCTCTCTAATAAAGATGTAGATCGATTTTGGAAGACTGTAAGAATTTTTCTCGGTATTTTAGTAGTCTATGTACCGCTTTTTGCTGGTTTTAGCTACGTACAAAGAAGATTGGGTAACTTTTGGCGCAGATGGTTAACCCACTATATGATGAACAGCTATTTCAGCAATCGCTCTTTTTATAAATTGGGAAATTTCAATAAAGATATTGATAACCCCGACCAAAGGATTGCCGAAGATATTAAAGGTTTTACTGTAGAGTCTCTTAGCTTTCTATTATCTTTGGTTAGTTCCATATTCCAAGTGGCAGCTTTTAGCGTTGTCTTGTGGAGAATTTCTAGTAACTTAGTTTATTTATTAATTGTCTACTCTTTAGTAGGTACGATAATTGTAGTGGGAGTTTTTGGTAGAAAATTAGTAAAAATTAATTTCGATCAAATCAAAAAAGAAGCTAACTTTCGCTTTGGACTAGTCCGTATCAGAGAAAATTCCGAATCGATCGCTTTCTATCAAGGAGAAAATCAAGAAAATCAAACTTTACGGAGTAAATTCTCCGAAGCATTCGAGAATTTTAATCTATTAATTCTCTGGCAGGAAATGTATTTGGGGCTATTTACCAATGCTTATGATTTCTTTCCCTATATTTTGCCTGCAATTGTCATCGCACCAAGCGTACTTTCGGGTGACTTAGAAGTAGGAAAAGTCACCGAAGCAGGAGGAGCATTTGCTAGGGTTTTTGGTTCGTTGAACTTTATTGTCAACCGCTTTCAATCTTTAACAGCATTTGCCGCTAGTGTCGATCGCTTGGCTGATTTTGACAATTATTTATCCGATCCCAAAATTGCCCTGGATAAGAATGTTTTAAAATGCCCTACCATTAGCACCATTCAACAAGATAAAATATCTCTCAGGAAAGTTACCCTGCAAACTCCCAACTATCAACGTGTTTTAATCCGAGAATTGTCTGTGGATTTGCCTACAAGTGAGGGATTGCTTGTTATGGGGGCTAGCGGTTGCGGTAAAAGCTCTTTACTTAGAGCGATCGCGGGTTTGTGGAATTCTGGTACGGGCGCGATCTATCGTCCAGATTTGTCCGAAATTATGTTTTTACCCCAAAAGCCTTACATGATCTTGGGTACTCTACGGAGTCAATTAGCCTATCCCAGTAATAACATCGATATTTCTGACTTAGAAGTCGATCGCGTTTTAAAAGCAGTCAATCTCCCCGATTTAATCGAACGTCACGGCGGTTTGGATATTGAAAAAGATTGGGATGATGTCTTGTCTTTAGGAGAACAACAGAGACTAGCTTTTGCTAGAATCCTGATTAACAAACCAGACTATGCCATTTTAGATGAAGCTACTAGTGCTTTAGACATCAAGAATGAAGCTAGCTTATACAAGCATCTCATCAGCAATGGTGTTACTTTCGTCAGCGTCGGACATCGCCCCACCCTAATCGACTATCATCAGCACGTCTTAGAAATTCAAGATACAGAACATTGGCGATTGAGCAAATCAGAAGATCTTAAAAACTAGTAACGCTCTAACTATCTAATGAACACCCCTGGTCATTATGTTTTAAACCTGGTTCTATTAGGAAAAACGATCGCGCCAAAAAGTAATTTAGCTATTGCTATAGGTGCGATTTTGCCCGACATTCCGATTTTTGTTTTTTATTTTGTGGCAAAGTTTATCTATAAAATGCCCGAAGGTAAAATTTGGTCGGAAGCCTATTATGAGCCTTTTTGGCACAATCTAGTCGCTTTATTCCACTCCATACCCTTAGCAATTATTGGGGCGGTATTTTTTTACTATCTCGATTGGAAACCAGCTATGTTTTTGTGTATCAGCATGGTGTGTCATTCTCTATTAGATTTGCCCGTACACCATGATGATGCCCATCGTCACTTTTATCCTTTTAGCGACTATCGTTTTATCAGTCCTTTTTCCTATTGGGATATCAGACACTATGGAAAATATGTTGCCTTGATTGAAATGGCTTTAGTAGTTGGATTTAATCCCCTCGCTTTTAGTTTGCTCGGTTCCCCTTGGACAAAAGGAATTATTATTGCGATCGATTTATTCTATTTACTTGGTTACTATCGTTTCTTTTTGTAATCTGAATAACATTTTCTTGATAACTTTCTATGACAAAGGACAAATATCCCCACAATAATAGTAATAATCTCGACTTAAGTTCTATTCAAGAACCGATTACTAACGCATCTCCAGAAGTCAAACAAATTATTGAAGAAGTATTGCAATTAGAAAAAGATAAGCTATATTTGAAGACCCCTAGGAATATCAATGAGGATATTTTAAAGATAATTAAAAAAATCGTGCAATGAAATTAATTTATCTGCAACTACATAATTTCCGACAGTTTTACGGCAAAACACCACAGATCAAATTTGCTAGTGGAGCAAAAAACACGACGGTTATTTATGGTAATAATGGTGCGGGTAAAACTACAATTCTAAATGCTTTTACTTGGGTCTTATACGAACGTTTTACGGCAGCGTTTGCTTCTCCCGAACTATTAGTCAATCAAAGAGCGATCGCCGAAGCTAATTTAGAGCAAGGGGTAGAATGTTGGGTAGAATTGCAATTTGAACACGATCGCAAGTTGTATCAGATCAAGCGTAAATGTTTTGCTAATAAAATTAGCGATGTGGCAGTTAAATATAGCCCGACTAAATTATTTATGTTAGTAGCTGGGGATGATGGCAGATGGTATTCTCCCCTAGAAACAGCAGAAGATATTATCGAGCGCATTCTTCCTGCTAGTCTGCATCAATATTTCTTTTTTGATGGGGAAAGAATCGATCGCTTTTTTCGTCAGGATCGCGATCGCACCCTGGCAGAAGATACCAAAGCTTTGTTGGGAGTAAAGATTTTAGATCGGGCGATCGAGCATTTAAAAAAAGCCAAAAGAAGTCTTCAGGAAGAATTACAAGAATTAGGAGATGCTCGTACTAAAGAGTTATTAAAACA
>NZ_JBZNBU010000147.1:0-12125 GCF_058530065.1 Waterburya sp.
ACTTGAAAGTGGAGGGCGTGTCGCCTGTGGTTTCCCAGGCGTTTATACCGCCCGTCCGAGTCGCTCTACATCTCCGCCATAAATGGACGGAGTTTTGAGCCTCCCGCGCTATCCTATAAAGGTTTAAGACGCTTGGATTCATGGGTTTATAAACTATAATTATAAACCCAGAAGGGATCGCATTTCCATTGATAAAGATTGCTGGAGTATTGGCAAAAGAGATCGCCTAGATCCCCAAAATACTAGAGCAATCCTAAATAAATACCGAGAGATCGCGCCGTTTGCACCAACAAGCCGTTACTATCAACAGGACTGGGACAAATACCTAACTGGTGGCGATGTTTGATGTGTTTGACCACTTCATCCAAAGATTGAATTTGCACAGTACCGTTTTGCCAGACTACTAATTGATTAAATTTCTCTTCGGCAATCAGGTCTACTGCTTTTTTGGCAAAGGTAGCAGCTAACAAGCGATCGTAGGAAGAGGGCGTACCGCTACGTTGAATATGTCCCAAGACGAGCGATCGCGTTTCTAGTTTATCGAGGTCACAAAATTCTGGTTTGTCAGTCAGGCATAATTGGTGGCTTACTTGGTCAATCTGGGAAGATAGATAATTTGCGATTCCTTTCTGTCTTTCCCCTGCATGATTTTTAACTCCTTCGGCAATTACTATGAGGGCAAATTTACGACCCAAAGAGCGTAGTTTGGCAACGTGAATGCAGATATCTGTCACTAGATTGAGATTTATCTGGGGTATAAGTTCGGGAATCAAAATTATATCTGCCCCTCCAGCAATACCCGAAGCTAGTGCTAAATGTCCTGCATTGCGTCCCATTACTTCCACAACCATCGTGCGATCGTGGCTGGCAGCGGTGAAGGTAAGATCGTAGAGAGCAGATGTAACTTTATCTACTGCTGTATCAAAGCCAACGGATCTTTCGGTAAACGGTACATCATTATCGATAGTCTTGGGAATTGCAACTATGTTCCAGTTTCCCTGCTGTGCCAAGTCGTAGATAATATCAATGCTGCCGTCTCCCCCTACGGCAATTAGGGCATCGAGTTTAAGATCTTGATAGCCCTTAATGATAGTTTGGGCGATTGCTTTGTCTTCAGGATGACCTTTACTTAAAGAGCCTAAAATACTGCCACTAAGAAACTGTAGAATATCAATTCCGTGAAGTAGTCCAGGCAGATCGTAGCCGTGTTCTTTTAGCTGCAAATCTTGAGAGTGACATTTACCGTTTTCCAGTCTTAAAAAACCTTCCGTACCATAAGGAATGCCATATACTTCCCAGCCCTTTTGACTGGCACACTTAACTACAGCACGAATAATCGCGTTCAAGCCTGGGCAATCTCCACCGCTGGTTAAAATTCCAATTCTTTTCATCAGGTTTCAACTAACAACTAACAACTAACAACTAACAACTAACAACTAACAACTAACAACTGTACGGGTGGTTCGCCCTAAAGGACTCGCTTTGCATCGCGAACCGCCCCTAACAACTAATGACGAGCCAAATTGAAATAAGGATTGTAAGTTTGGACTACTTTGAGATATTGGACTCGTTCAAAGACGCTAGGATCTGGACAATTTATCTGACCCATGCTGCCCTGTAGCTGTTTAATTGATTCGTATTCTTTTACTTCAAGCCATTCAACCAAATCTTTTTCGATCTTACCTAGCTGTTCGATACCATGACTGAGCAAAACACTAACCAGCATTGTTACATTAGCTCCTACCATCATCATTTTGATAACGTCCTGGGCAGTACGAATTCCGCTAGTAGCTGCAAAATCCACAGGAATAGTGCCGTATAAAATAGCTATCCAACGCATTGGTAGGCGTATTTCTCTGGAGGTACTAAGAAGCAAATTTGGTTCTGCTTCTAAATTTACTAAATTGATATCTGGCTGATAAAATCGATTGAAAAATACTAAGCCATTTGCCCCCACATCACTAAGGCGTTTTGCCATGTTCGCCATGTTGCTAAAGAAAGGGCTGAGTTTCACCGCTACGGGTAAATTGACTGCATCAACAACGTTACGCACAATATCGATATAGCTTTGCTCTACCTGTTCGCCTGTAATAGTTAGGTCAGCGGGAACATAGTAAATATTTAGCTCGATCGCATCTGCCCCCGCTTGTTCTACCTGTTTGGCATAGTTACTCCAGTTACCAAGGTTAGAACTATTGAGGCTGGCAATAATCGGAATATTGACCGTATCTTTAGCGTAGCGAATTTGTTCGAGATAACCTTCCGTGCCAACATGGAATACTTCGCGATCTGGGAAGTAGGAAGTTGCTTCGGGATGGCTTTCGGCATTATGGACAATATGATGATAGAGAGCATAGCGTTCTTCGAGTAGTTGTTCCTCAAACAAAGAATGTAAGACAATTGCTGATGCCCCCGCATCTTCTAAAGGTTTGACATTGCTAATATCTTCAGTCAGAGGTGCTGCTGCACCGACTACTAAAGGCGATCGCAATTTTAATCCTAAATAAGTTGTAGATATATCGACCATTTGTTCACCTCTGGGTCTTTTCTTCCAAATTAGGCGAATCTTTTGAGGATGTTGTGAAGAGGTTATTGATTAAGGAACGGTATTCGCGATCGTCAAATTGCCACTGTGAAATAAAAGCGATCAGAGGGTAAAAGCTAATAAGTGGTGTAAATTCACCAGAACTTTTAGTAATCAAACTTACAGCCGTTTTCAGTTGAATAGCTCTCTGGGAAAATTTACTAGTTCGTAGTTTTTAGTTTTTAGTTCTTAGTTCTTAGTTTTTAAAGTTTAATTATGTGGTCTACCCATGTGAAAAGCGCATTAAATTTAAAACTGTTACTGCGATCGCTTGAATCATTATTTATTCAGCAACGCCAAAAAATATTTTTAGCAAAAAAATTTGAAATTAGCGATTTAGAGTTTAATATTTTTAATGCGATCGCGAGGATTTTCCTGACGAACTTGACTAATTTTTTCGTAATATTCTTTTTCTAAACCACTAACTTGTTTGGGAGTAGCGATCGTAATTTTAACCAATTGATCGCTTCTATTTCCTTGGGGAGAAGACCAACCTTTACCCCGCAATCTTAAGATTTGACCCGAAAGAATACCAGCAGGAACTTTCATGCTTACTAAGCCATCGGGAGTAGGAATATCAATTGTTGAACCTAAAACTGCTTCGTCAGGAGTAATAGGTACTTCACAAACCAAATTATCACCCTCAAAATCAAAGAAAGAATGGGGTGTTAAATTAACGTTAAGATATAAATCTCCTTTGGGCTGACCAAAACCGCCTCCTTGCCCCTTCCCTGCCAGACGAATTCTCGTACCTGGTTTTGCTCCTGCGGGAATGCGAACTTCTAACGTCTCAGTACCTAAATTTAGTTTTTTGATAGTACCTCTAAAAGCTTCGGAAAAGGTCAGACTTATACTAGCTTCGCTATTGGTTGCTGGCTGCGTAGAATTGCCACTATCTTGAAAATGACTGCTGAAATTACTTTTATTGCTGGTTTTAGTTTGATAAGAAGCACCGCCAGTCTCAGAAGTTGAAAAACGCCCTAAAAGTTCGTTGATAAATTCTTCAAAATTGCCATACTGGCTAAAATCTGTACCGTTAAAATCAACTTTAGTATTACTATTATTGCTGTAGGAATTATGAGAGCGATAGCTATTACTATTAGAATAGCCAGTAGTTGAGGAAGCTTGTTGCCAATATTGACCAAAATTATCGTATTGGGCTCTTTTTTCGCTATCTCCTAGCACTTCATAAGCTTCGCTGAGTTCTTTAAATTTAGCTTCTGCTGCTTTATTTCCCTGGTTGCGATCGGGATGATACTTTAATGCTTGTTGGCGAAATTGCTTTTTAATCTCATCAGCATTTGCTGTTTTGGAAACGCCTAAAATACTGTAGTAATCTTTAAACTCTGTCGAAGCCATTGAGAACTATCTCCTAGAAAATTTTTATAGTTTGGATAGGCTGGGTTGATAAAAAGTAATAGTTTTTATATTCTTATTTAAAGTTTAACCTTATAGTTATACTATATTTTCAATTTAGTTGAGTTGGTTTTCACAACAAAAAGGAGTGTGGCAATATATAGCTTGCCACACTCCGTTAAAAATCCCAATGATGATTATGATGGTTTCGTACTTATTTATTTATTTTCAAAATTCATTCTTTTAAAAATTCAGTTTCAATTCAACATCTAATTGGAACTTAGATAACCGTATTGTCGGGAATAGTCGCATTTTTCAATACTACTGTAATTCCACTACGAATATAAAAGCCTTCATCTTCTCTTTGAGATTCTTCAACTCGGTCTTTGTTCAAAATCTGAACGTTACGACCAATACGGGCGTTTTTATCCACAATGGCATGACGCACAGTCGAACCTTCTCCAATCCCTACGGGAACTCCGCCTTTTTGTAATCCAGACTGTCTTTCCGCAAAAGGTTCGTAAAAATCCGCTCCCATAATTAGAGTATCTTCGATCGCACAGTTTGCTTCTATGCGAGTTCTAACTCCAATTACAGAATGGTTAATGGTGCAGTTTTTCAAAATACAACCTTCACCAATCATAGATTCGCTCACCTGACAATTCAGGAGCTTAGTTGGAGGTAAATAGCGAGAACGAGTATAAATAGGAGCTTTTTCATCATAGAAGCTAAAATCAGGCTGAGGTTGTTTTGTCAGAGCTAAATTAGCTTCATAGAAAGATTCGATTGTTCCGATGTCTTCCCAATAACCTTTAAATAAATAAGCTTGAAGATTGTGATCTTTAGCGGCACCAGGAATAATTTCGTTGCCAAAGTCATGTTGATCTGAGTCTCTTTCTAGTAAGTCAATCAAAACATCTTTTTTAAAGACATAAATCCCCATAGAAGCTATGTAAGGACTATCTTTAGCTTGTTCTGGTGTTAGACCCAACACCGTAGTATCCACCTGCATATTTTTGAGGTCTTCACCTTTGGGTTTTTCCGCAAAATTAATAATCCTGCCTTGACTATCGATTTTCATCAAACCAAAGCTAGACGCTCTTTTATCGTCAATTGGTACTACTGACAAAGTAATATCTGCCTTGGTTTTTCGATGATGATGAATAAACTTGCTGTAGTCCATACGATAGAGATGATCGCCAGAGAGAATGATAACTTCATCTACATCCCAAGACTTAATTGACTCAATATATTGACGAACAGCATCAGCAGTTCCTTGAAACCAACCTGAGTTATCTTTGGTCTGTTGTGCTGATAATACCTCTACAAATCCTTCTCTAAATCCAGAAAAATTGTAACTGCGATTTAAGTGTCGATTGAGAGAGGCTGAATTAAATTGAGTTAGAACATAAATTTTGAGAATTTCAGAATTTATACAATTACTGACAGGGATGTCGATTAGACGATATTTGCTGGCGAGAGGTACTGCTGGCTTTGCCCTTAATTTGGTAAGGGGATACAAACGAGTACCTGCTCCGCCTCCGAGAATGATACCTAATACTCTTTTCACTTTTTATAAACCTCGTGACTGGCTGTGCCTCTCAAGATAAAGTTTATCTGAATGAGGGACAGATTCAGCAAAATGAGTCGGAAAAGACCAGGGTTTGCTAAAGTATTAAAAGTATGCAGTGTAAACCCAATCTAGATTGCAACTAAAGCGGTCTGTTAATTGCCTGTAAACTTTTATGCTTAACTAATAGTTTTTAATATATTTGTATTGATTAATGTCAGCAGCAGAAACTTCTTTACCACCCAAGCTTGCCAAAATTGTCGATCGCTTTAAGCGTCGTGACAATCCAAAGCAAAAATACGAACAATTACTTTGGTATGCCAAAAAACTTCCAGCCATACCAGAAGAAGCTAAAATTGAAGAAAATAAGGTTAAAGGGTGCGTTTCTCAGGTATATATCACCGCTAGTTTAGAAGATGGTAAGGTAGTTTATCAAGGGGACTCAGATGCCCAATTGGTCAAGGGTTTAGTGGCATTTTTAATTGAAGGTTTAAACGAGCTACCTCCCGAAGAAATAGTTAAAGTAGAACCCAGTTTTATTGAAGATACTGGTTTGCAAGTCAGCCTTACTCCTTCTCGTGCCAATGGCTTTTTTAATATATTCCAAATGATGAAGAAAAAAGCATTGGGTTTTCAATTGGATGGTGTGGAAAAATAAAACTATTAAGGGTTCAGTATCAATAAACTTTCGGTAATCCCAACCTCTTAAATGCTGTCATACTGGTAAATAAAGCGTTAATGTAAATAAATATAAAAAAACCTGCAATTAATCTATTTACATGACAGAAGCAACTATTACCAAAAATCCTTTATTAATTGGCAAGGGCTTACCTCCCTTCAACGAGATTAAGCCAGAACACGTTGTCCCTGGGATGACACAACTATTGGAAGAGTTATCAGCAGAGATTAGTAAACTAGAAGCAAATGTAACTCCTACTTGGAGTGGTTTAGTCGAACCTTTGACAGCTATTGACGAGCGTTTGGGCTGGAGTTGGGGCATTGTCGGACATTTGATGGGCGTAAAAAATAGTCCAGAGTTGCGGGAAGCTTATCAAAAAATGCAGCCAGAAGTAATTAAGTTTTATACTAGGCTGTCTCAAAGTAAACCTTTATACGAAGCTTTTAAAGGAATTAAAGACGGTGCGGAATGGAATAGTTTAGAACCAGCCCAAAAAAGAATTGTCGAGTCCTCCATCAAAGATTTTGAACTGTCTGGAGTAGGTTTAGAAGGGGAAACCAAAGAGAGATTCAATCAAATCCAACTAGAGTCTGGGGAATTATCCACCAAGTTTTCTAATAATGTTTTGGATGCAACCAAGGCATTTAAACTCAAGCTTACCGATCAAAAAGATGTGGAAGGTTTGCCTCCTTCGGCTTTGGGCTTGATGGCGCAAACTGCTAAGGCGGAAGGGGAGGAAAATGCTACCCCCGAAAATGGTCCTTGGGTAGTAACTCTAGATTATCCCAGCTATATTCCCTACATGAAGTACGCTAAGAATAGCGCGATGCGGGAGAAACTATATAAGGCGTTTGTTTCTCGTGCTTCTAGTGGCGAAACAGACAATCGCGGCAATATCGATCGCATTTTAGAATTAAGAAAGGAAAAAGCTAATCTTCTGGGTTTTGCTAACTTTGCCGAATTGAGCTTGGCGAAAAAAATGGCAGATGATGTAGATGCGGTACAAAAGCTACAGGAAGAATTGCGGGTTGCTAGTTACGATGCTGCAGTCAAGGAATTTGCCGAGTTAAAAGCTTTTGCAGGACAAGAATTAAATAACTGGGATACTAGCTATTGGGCAGAAAAGCAAAGAGAAGCAAAATTTGATTTTAATGAAGAAGAATTGCGCCCTTACTTCTCTTTACCCAAAGTGTTAGAAGGTTTGTTTGGACTAGCCAAGCGCATCTTTGACGTTACCATTACCGCAGCCGACGGAGAAGCACCAGTTTGGCACGAAGATGTACGTTACTTTAAGATAGCCGATGCTAACGGTGATGCGATCGCCTTTTCTATTTAGATCCCTATTCTCGCCCTGCCGAAAAACGCGGTGGTGCTTGGATGAATGACTGTATTGGTCGAGCTAAGATGGTTGTGGATGGTAAAACTGAGACTCGTTTGCCCGTTGCTTATTTAACTTGCAACCAAACACCTCCCGTAGATGGCAAGCCTAGCTTGATGACTTTTAACGAGGTAACTACTCTCTTCCACGAATTCGGTCATGGTTTACAACATATGTTGACTACCATCGACTATACCGAAGCAGCAGGCATCAATAATGTGGAATGGGATGCAGTAGAATTACCCAGTCAGTTTATGGAAAACTGGTGTTACGATCGCCCTACTCTTTTTGGCATGGCAAAACACTACGAAACTGGCGAAACCCTTCCCGAAGAATATTATGAAAAGCTACTAGCTGCTAAAAACTATATGAGTGGTTCGGCTATGTTGCGTCAACTACACTTCGGTATGTTGGACATGGAACTTCATTCTAATTACGAACCTGGTGGAGATGAAACCCCCAACGACGTTAGAAATCGCTTGGCAAAAACAACTACTGTCATTCCCCCCATCCCCGAAGATAATTTCCTATGTGCTTTCGGACATATTTTCGCTGGTGGTTATGCTGCGGGATACTATAGCTACAAATGGGCAGAAGTTCTCAGTGCCGATGCTTTTGCTGCTTTTGAAGAAGCTGGTTTGGACGACGAAGCTGCGGTTAAGTATGTAGGTAAGAAATTCAAAGATACCGTGTTATCTTTAGGCGGTAGCCTACACCCAATGGAAGTATTTAAGTCTTTCCGAGGTAGAGAACCCAAAACAGAACCTTTATTAAGACATAGTGGCTTATTGGCTACGGCTTAAATTTTTTAATTTGCTCACATCAAAAACTTAAAAAGCGATTGACTAATGGCGATCGCTTTTTAATGATATATAGAATCATTAAATAAAAACTAGATCGTCCAATTCGCTGTAATCTGGGAGTTTAGTGTCGATTTGTTTGCCCTGACGTAGCACGATGCGATCGTGTTGCGATCGCGATAGTAATTCGCTGTAATAACGGGCGGTAAAGATAATTAGATCCGCAGGTTCTCCTGGGGCAATGTTGCCCAGATGGTCTAAATTCATCAGACTGGCGGGAATGGTAGTGAAGCTTTCTATCCAGTTGCTGTAAGGACTATCTAAGTGGGCAATTCTGACGGACTGTTCTAGTATTTCTAACATATCGCGGTCGCCAAAACCAAAAAAAGGATCGCGACAATTATCGCTAGCAAAAGCAACGGGAATATTATTTTGTTTTAATTCTTTAACTTTGGTAACTCCTCGCCAATAGGGGGTATTTGCTGGTTGCCGATCTTGTAAATAAAGGTTGCACATGGGCAAACTAACAATGGCTAATTTTGCTTCTTGGACTAGTTCTATAGTTTCTTTTACTGCCTTTTCTGGCTGTACTGCCAAACTACAACAATGCCCGCAGGTAATTTTTCCTGAGAAATTGTGGCGTAAAGCTGCTTGAGCGATTTTCTGCAAACATTGGGAATTCGGATCGCCATTTTCATCGGCATGAAAATCTAAATCTAAATTTCTTTCTCCAGCTAATCTAAAAACCGTATCTAGTTGTGCTTCTAAATTTTCGTTTTCCCAGGCAACTCCCCCCAATATGCCCCCAATACTAGCAATTTTATCGGCTAATGCCACTCCTTGAGGGGTTTGATAGTAGTCTAAACTAACCAAACTAACGGCTTGCAAAATCAGCTTATCGGCATAAAGCGATCGCAAGCTTTGAAATACATCTAAACTAATATCTGCCTGAATGCCATAGGAATCTATGTGAGTGCGAATTGCTTTTGTACCATGGGCATAACTACATTTTAAATCGAATTCCATACGACGATAGACATCTTCTGACTGCCAATATTTTTGACTATCAGCGATCGCTCTATCTAAAGCCATGTCAAAAGTTCCCTCTGGGTTGGGGGATCTTTCCCAAATATGTCCTTTATCTAGATGGGTGTGAACGTCGGTGAAGCAAGGTAAGATAATTTTTTTTGTCAGATTGATAGTAGGAATGTTGTCTGTTTTTGGAGAGTTATTAGCAGCTACAACCCTTTCTATTTTGCCCCGATTTATTTTGAGATCTACTAAAAACAAACCTTCTCTAGTGCGATCGGCAATACCTTCTAGCTTGACTAAACAACTAGGAATATGGGCGTTAAGCAACCAATAGGATTTGGCATCAAATAATCCTGACAAAGTTAAATTCATGACTAGAAAAGAACGAATAAGAAGTAGTCTGGCTAAAACAATTTTGCTAAAAAAAGAAACAGAAGTCTATTTTTTGCCCAAAAAAACACTCAGCCTCAGCCAAGTGCATTTAATCTGAGTTGGGGATAAGAAAATTGCTCGAAGAGAATAGTCTTTAGGAATAACTAATAACTAGATCGATAGTCAGTAGCTTAACCCGAACTCACGTTATTTAAGTAGTTTGCCAATTAAAATCTAGAGATCGATAAACTGGTTTGCAGTCAAGTCACTAGAGTTGATTCCGACTAGGACTGCAATATCCGTACCGTTATAAGATAGGATTGCATTCCTATCTCCAGTAATTTCTAGAACATCGTAAGTAATGCCATCGTTTAAGCCAATCTTGTCAGCATTTAGTTCAAAGTCGGAGATAGTCTTAACTCCACTAGACTGACTTTCAAGGAAGAAGGTATCCTTGCCAGATCCGCCTTTGAGGGTGTCGTTACCGTTACCGCCCATTAAGATATCATCGCCACTACCACCATCGATGTAGTCTTGTCCGATACCGCCTTTGAGGGTGTCGTTACCGTTACCGCCTTTGAGAATATCATTGCCAATATTACCGACTAGATAGTCTTGACCGATATCGCCTCTTAGAGTGTCGTTACCAGATCCGCCAATGAGAACATCATTGCCAATATTACCGATTAGGCTGTCTTTACCCTGTCCACCTCTGAGGGTATCGTTTTCATGTCCGCCAAACAATAGATCGTCGCCTTCGTTGCCGTAGATTAAATCTTTACCCAATCCGCCAGAAAGACCATCATTACCTTTATTGCCATAGATCAGGTCATTACCACTATCCCCTTCGATGTAGTCATTGTCTTGGTTACCAAAGATAGTATCGTCGCCATCGCCACCGAATAGGGTATCGCTACCTTGTCTGCCAAAGATGCGATCGTCTCCAATCCCACCACTGATTTCATTACCAAACTCATCGCCAGATAATTCTTGGTCTAGAGTAGTTATGGTAATGTTTGTAGCTTCTAATTGGTTGGTGCTGCCAGTGTTGCCAGATACTACTACATCTTCTAAAAGGGTAGTGCTGGTGTTGTCGTAGACAAATAATCCACTACCAATAGGAGAACTGTTGCCTGAAATTACGCTATTGCGGACAGTTAGAGCAGCCGAGTCTCCTGTAATAATACCGCCACCTTCACTGCTTGCAGAGTTATCAGTTATTTCTGTGTTGATAATTTCAGCAGCCGATTCAAATACTGAAATACCGCCGCCAAAAGAACTTTGGTTGCTGTTAATTAAGCTATTGGAGATGGTTACTTCCGAGTTATTTTCAATTCCAATGCCCCCACCGCTGGTTTCTTTGGTGGTATTAGTGAGTATGACGTTATCAATGGTAGATTTTGAGTTTTCTACTATGAAAATCGCTCCACCGCGATTACCATCGAAAGTACTGTTGGTAATAGTGCTAACGTTATCGTCTCCAATATTAGCAACAGCGATAAAAGACTGATTATTTTCAAACAAGCTATTATCAACCGTTAAAGTGCCGCCAGCAATCCAGAAAGCACCACCAGAAGAAGTACTGCCATCAGCAATGACATTATTCCGAAATACGCTGTCTTGAATGACTAGATTTACGCCATCAGCAAAGATACCGCCACCACGACGAGTAGTTGCATTATCTTCAATGGTTACGCCATTAATAGTTAAATTTTCAAGAGTGAGAATCGCACCACCTAATTCTTCTGGTCTACCACCAGTAAGAGTCAGATTGTTTAGAGTAATATCAATTAAAGATTCGTCATTGTTGCTGATATTTAATAGGCGATCTGTAGCGTTTTGAGTAATAACGGCATCATTGCCATTAATTTCAAGGTCATCGGAAATACGAATTGCGGAAGAAATATCTATTTTACTAATATCTAAATTAATAATATCAAGACCAGGATTGGTGTTAGCCAGGTTAACAGCTTCTCTTAAAGAACCGATTCCAGAATCGTTGCCGTTAGTAACTGTATAAGTTTCCATAGTTAATTATTCGATCTAATTAAATTTTTAAATGTTTCAAGAAATGCTTAAAGTAAATCTCTATAATTTTTTTCGCTAGATTTTAAAGTCAAAATCTTCTAAGCTATACAAATTTATTTTGCTTTAAATGCTTGAAGAAAAGAGATTGTTTGAATAATTATTTTTTATAGAAATAAAATTTAAGTATCTAATAATACAATATTAGCTGCTACTTAAGTGAATTTACGATTTATTCATTTACTTTTCAAACAAACAGGATATTTCATAAATTTTTGACTTATATTAATTTCTAAACTTGACGATCTCCAAAGAAAAAGTTAATAGCA
>NZ_JBZNBU010000148.1:0-8024 GCF_058530065.1 Waterburya sp.
CGGATTTGGAAGTATTAATCTTACCCCTCGAAACCGTGCAAGTTGCTCTGGAACAATGTACTCGCTTGAGACAAGAAATAGGTATGGTAATGGAAACTCGCCGCAAAGCGATCGCTCTAACTCAAAAAACTCGTACCAGAAATTTGAGTAACGGACATGGGTGATTATGATTTAATGATTTCTTCTCTAGAACTGCCATCGGCTTCAATCCAAATTAACTTTTCGATCCGACAAGTTTTAGCGTATTGTTTGATGGCTGCTTCGGAACGTTCTCCCAAATCGATTTCTATTTTGGCGGATTCGTTTTCACTTCTCAATTGACGAGCAACTTTAAATGCTATTGCTTCTACTTCTGTAGTAGTAGGAATTACCAAACAGTCGCTATGGGGGATTTGTTGGGGTAATTGAGTTGTGGATAGCAAACAAGAATGTAAATCTTCAATAGACATAGAAAAACCAACTCCAGGGGAAGATTTTCCTTGAGGATCGTAAAGACTTAATAGCCGATCGTAACGTCCTCCCTCTGCCAAAATATAGGATTGATGGTCTTGAAAACTAACTGCCTTAAAAACAATCCCAGTATAGTAATCAAAGGTTTGTAAGAGACTCAAATCGAGGGTGAGTGGAAGGGGGCAATCCGAACTGCTATTTACCAATTCAACTAGAGACTTGAGATTATCAACTGTGGTTCTAGCTGACTCGTCCAAATCGAGGGCGGATATTTTTTGCAGGACTGTTTCGGGTTTGCCTCTTAAGTCGAATAACATTAAGGCTTTTGCTTTTAATTCTTCGTCCAAAGCCATATTTTCTAAAGTGATGCGATCGAGATGGGCAATACAATTGCGTACTTCAGTACGGATAGTTTTAGGAAAGACCGATAAAAGCGATCGCGTTAATCCTGCTTCGCCAATTAAAATCGACCATTCAGGAATGCCCAATCCTGCCAAACATTCTGCTAATAATAAAATAATCTCTGCATCGGCTAAAACTCCCCCTGCAAACAGTAATTCTACTCCTGCTTGATAAAATTCTAACTGACGACCGTGATGACCTCCAGAGGGGTTGCGAAATACATTAGAACGATAGCAAAGACGTTGGGGATAAGTGTTGCCCGCCATTCTGGTAACTGCTGCCCGAGCGATCGAAGCGGTCATTTCGGGACGCAATCCCAAAGAACTAGAGCCGTCGTTACGTAGTTGAATTACTTTTGAAGCTTGAATTGCTCCGCCTGCGGTAAGGGTATCTAGCCATTCTAAAGTAGAAGTGACAATGCGCTGATAGCCAAATTTCTGAAAAATATGTTGCAGGCGATCGTTAATCCAACGTTTTTGTTCTACTTCTAAGGGTAGTAAATCTCTAGCTCCAGCAGGGGGTTGATAAATCATTTCTAATTAATCTAAGGCTTCACATTTGATATTGCGACGGGATAGCCAATATCCACTTGTGTCATCTTACCTTGGGAAATGGTGTCTGCTCTTATTTTTTTTTCGACCCAAAAAAACCACTAAAGAAACCGCTATTGCCAGATTTACGATCTTTTTTTGATTTATTGTCAGGGTTGGGATTGGTAGTTTTAGATTTTCCAGCTTTTTTCAGCATTTTATCCAAAGTTTTCTTGCTTTCAACAACTATGGGATGATTGGGGCTAGCTTTATAGGCTTTACCAATGTGAACTTTTGCCATAGTTAACTGTCGCTTGTGTAAATAAGCTTGTCCCATCACTGCATGAGCTACCCCATGATTGGGATCGATTCTTAGTGCGTCTTTTAATTCTGTAATTGCTGAATCGATTTCTCCTTTAGCTATGTATTGCTGCGCTCGTCCCACAAAAGCATTTACTCTAACTTCAGTTGTAGGTTCTTCGATCTTATCTGAATTTGAGGCTGGGGCAGCTTGAGTCGTAGTAGCTTTACTTTGACTAGATGTTGGCGGATTTTTAGTTACTTTTGCATTGGGTTTGTGAGGTGTTGGAGTTGGCTTAACTGCTTCTTGAGTGACTTGAGGTTGGGGTTTTTTGCCAGCGATGCGATCGCCTTTGAGCATTAGATAAACTAAATTTAGTTCGCTAATTACACCAATTTGTTGGGTTACTCGCTCTAAAGACTTATACTGTTGAGAGGTTAATTTTTTCAGTAGCTTCGGATAAACTAACTCCACACTAGCTCCTGCTTGTAATAATTCTTGGGCTTCTTCACTATTAACGCTGACCTTATTTTTATTTTCTGCCAAACGCTTGCCAACTTGAGTTAAAACTAACTGATGCTCGGCAAAATTGCTTTTTCTTGAGAGTTGTTCGTATGCAGGATTGACCAATCTAGACAAAATCTGACTTGACATTTGCATTTTTTGCGGATCTTGACGACACTTATCTGGATGTAGCTTTTGGGCAATTTTAAGATAGCTCGTCCGAATTTGTTTGGGTTCAGCATCTAAAGATACACCAAGAATCGCATGGTAGTCTGTTAGATTTAATTTAAAAAGCCCGTGTTTAATTGCAAAAGACATGAGAAACAATAATATATAGTCAGTAGTCAGCAAGAAAACATATCTTGGTCGTAAAAATGCCGATCGAGATAGTGTCTGTATAATCTATTGTTCCCGTTCGTCTCCCAAAAAATGAAAGAATTAAAATAAAAAGTCAATCATCGAACATTGCTATAGAACTTTTATCTGGTTTTCATCCCATAAATTGCTTCTAGGATGATGCAAAATATTTGCCTAGATCAAGATCTGGGAATTAATTTATTCCCCTGATGGGGTGATCGCTTTTCTAGTTCCTTCGATTGTGTTCCAACTATAATTAGAGACAAAGATCGTTTCTGCTAAACCCACGGCAATTAAACGAAAAGCGACAGCTTGAACCTCATAAATCGGGCGATCTATAGTCTTCGCTATTGTCAAAATACAAGTGTTACTATCTATCAAATTCCAAACTTGGCGTTCAATAGTAGTCAGTTTTATTCGAGGTTCGAGGGCGAGTTTATTAAGAATTTGATTGGATGCTGGCAAGCGGTCGCTCAAACTTGTTGAGTTTTCCATGAGTCTTAGAGCATACATACTAGCAGTTCTAGTTTCAATCCTATATCCAGTCATCTCTAACCACGGGATAGTCAAAATTCGATCTTGTAATTCAGCAAAATCATCAAATCTAAATCTTCCATCCGTTAATTGAAAAAGTCGATAAACTTGATGTAATTGCAACTGAAAAACTAAATTTAACTGTTCTCGATTGAGCAGTTTCATTTTCTGTAGATAGATACCTAAAGGTACGCCAATCGGACACAATTTTCTCAATCGGGAAACGATCGCCTGATTTAACCATTTTCTTTGAGCAATCAATTGAATTAAGCCCTTTTGATTAAAACAATTGCTAACAGCAATTAAATAACCATTTTGAAACCAAATATAATAAAGTCCTCTGCGTTGTGTGGTTCTTTGGGACACGGGAATCTCTATGATTGCGCGACCCGATCTAGAATTATTACCAATTAATTGAAATAGTTGTGGTAAAGAAAATAAATCGATAGATCGAATAATACTCATAGTTCAGTAATTGCTGATGAATAAATATTTATTTGAGTTCTGCTGGCAGATGTTTATTCAATCAAAAATACCGCTTAAAATAAGCGATTTGATAGATATTTAAACTGACTTTCAAGTTATATCTAAAAGTGATAGATAGTTGCTTTAAATACTTAAAATAGGAGCGATATAATTAATCTACAATTATATTTCTTCGACTTTATTTACATTAGTCAACAAATAATCATAAGCCTATAAGACAGTTTGTTGTCTGGTAACGTCAGAATAAAAGAGTATACAATGATTACTTTCTAGAATTAATTGCCCTGAAAAAGATTCTGTTGTGGCAATATTTCCCTTGAGAGAAAAACTAACCAAAAATTTTCTCGATTTTTTTGAAATCGATCCTCAAAAACTTAACTGTTAACTCTTATTTTTGGAGGTAAACTACTGATGAGCGAATCAGAAGAAAATCCTATACTAGAACTACTCAAAACTCTAGTTTCCGCAGGAATCTTGGCAGTAGGAATCCGTGCTTGTGTTGCCGAAGCCCGTTTTATTCCTTCGGAGTCAATGCTGCCCACTCTAGAAATAGACGACCGCTTAATTATCGAAAAAATTAGCTATCGCTTTCGCGAACCCGAAAGAGGAGATGTCATAGTTTTTTCTCCTACCGAAGCTTTAAAGGAACAAAACTATAACGAAGCATTTATTAAAAGAGTGATCGGTACTCCAGGAGATGTAGTCAAAGTCGCCCAAGGAAAAGTATATGTCAACGGCAAAGAACTATCGGAAAATTATATTCTCAATCCTCCTCAATATCAGTATGGCCCAACTAAAGTGCCTGAAGGACAATATTTAGTTTTGGGCGATAATCGCAACAATAGTTACGATTCCCATCTTTGGGGTTTTGTACCTTTAGAAAATATAATCGGACGTGCTTCAGTTCGTTTTTGGCCTCCCAATCGTTTGGGAAATCTCAATGAAAAACCCCTCTATCCCGAATCCAAGTCTGATAAATAGTTAAATTAATCATTATTTTTTGATTTATCCCCATTAAAAACTTTAGGAAATATTATGATTTATCTTTGCCATAATATCTTCTGGCACACTAACGTTAACTAAGATTGTTAGGAATTTCAAACATGGGAACTATTATCAGCACTGTAAATATGAAAGGTGGAGTTGGTAAAACAACTCTAACTGTCAACCTTGCTACTTGTTTGTCCAAAAAACATGGCAAACGAGTACTAGTTTTAGATTTGGATTCGCAAATTAGTGCCACATTAAGCTTGGTTTCACCCCATGAATTTGCTAAGTTGCGCAAAAAAAGACGCACCATAAGCTATTTATTAGATAATGTAATCAATCCCAATCCTTGGAGTAAATTAGATATCAAAGATATTATCGTTCCTGGTATTTGTGATATCGATGGTTTGGAATTGTTGCCAGGAGACATCGAACTCTATGATGAATTTCAAGTTTCGGAAATGCTGCACCAACAAGCAGTAGAAAGTGGGGAGCAAAATTTCCAAAAAGTCTGGGACAATTTTGAAAGAGTGTTAATCGAGCAAATTGTCGAACCAGTGATCGACGATTATGATTTTATTATTCTTGACTGCGCCCCTGGCTACAATTTACTAACTCGTAGTGGTATTGCTGCTAGTAATTTTTATCTTTTACCCGCTCGTCCCGAACCTCTATCTTTAGTAGGAATTCAACTTTTAGAAAGAAGAATTGCCAAACTCAAAGAAAGTCATAAAGATACTAAACCCTTAGATGTCCAACTCTTGGGTATTGTCTTTATTCTTTCAGCAGGGGGTTTAATGGGCAGATATTACAAACAAGTAATGAAAAGGGTGCGAGATGATTTCAACCCCGAACAGTTATTTCAAAATTCAATCCCCATGGATGTTAATGTAGCTAAAGCTGTAGACTTGTTTACTCCTGTTTCTTTGGCAATGCCCAATTCATCTGGTTCTAAGGCGTTTTTGAAACTGAGCGACGAATTTATCGCTAAATCTTCGGTTGTCACACAAGAATTAGCTGCTGTTACTTAAAACAGTGAACTATATTTATTGGCTTTCACAAATTCAGCCTTCAGAAAGAGCGTTGGTTGGGAATCAATTGTATGTTCTCAGCCAATTACTTCAACACGGGCATCCTATTTTACCTGGCTTTGTTCTGGGTAAAACTCTAAAAGAGCAATTTTTAATTCACTCAAAACTATTTCAGTTAGTTATTGGGGATTTAACCGATAATTTGGCAAAAATCGACGATTATCAGACTTTACAATCTATTGCTCGTCACAGTCGCGAAACAATTACTCGCGCTACTTTTCCCGAAAAACTTTCAGCTGAGATATTTCCAACCGCACGGCAGTTAAATAGTGATGCTTTAATTTTACAACCCTGTTTATTTTCCGCTTCAGGACAGGATTTGAGTAGTAGGGGGTTTTGGCGATCGCACAGTTGCAATCTTCATCCCCAAGCCATAACTAAAACTATCAAAACAATTTATTCAGAGTTATTTAGTGCCAAAAGTTTAATCTATTTGCAGAAGTTGGGATTGACCAGAGCAAACATTAATTTAAGTATTTTAGTTCGACCTCTATTAAATGTTTGTGCTTCAGGATCGGTGGAGATAGATGCAGATTATATTGTAATTAAAGCTCTATGGGGTCAAGAACGGGGATTAACCCTGGGAGATGTAGATCGGGATATTTATTGGTTAGAACAGCCTACAGGACATATATTATCCCGTAAATTGGGTCATAAAAGCTATGGTTATCGTCCGAGCAAAATTCAGCTTGATTTTCCTAATGAAGACTGTTTGGAGTCTTATGTACCCCAAGAAATTAAAACAGAAGTTGCTGTTTTAGAAGCAGATGCAATCGCAGATTTATTTCAATTAGTTCAAAAGATATTAATCCAACAACCCCAAATTAAATACTTACAATGGATTGCTCTCGATGCACCAGGCAAATCAAATAATACTTTCAATTATTTTTTTACTCAATATAGCGATCGCCTGACAACTGTAACTAATTTTTCCTCTCCCGAAGTATCCTCAATTTTAGCTTCGACAATCAACAGCCAAGTTTTGCTAACAGGGATAGCAGCTGCTCCTGGTAAAGTTATAGCCAGAACGACGATTATTGACTCTTTAGAAGATCTTCCGACCTCTATTCATGAAGATACGATTTTGGTGGCAAAACAGATTACTCCCCAGCATCTTCCCCTAATCAAACAGGTTAAAGGAATTATTACCGAAGTCGGTGGTCAAAATAGTCATGGAGCGATCGTCGCTAGAGAATTAAATATCCCTGCTATTGTTGGGGCAATAGATGCGAGAAAAATCCTGAGTAATAGCCAAGAGGTTTTACTGAATGGAGACGATGGCAGAGTATATCCCCGATCTGTATTACAGTATTTATCTTGGTTCGATTTGTCTCAACCCCACCATGTACCCCAGCAGCAGTTTATTGCCACTAAATTGATGGTCAATATCTCTCAGCCTGAAAGTATTGCTCAATGTCTTAATTTACCCATAGATGGAGTAGGATTGTTGCGCTCGGAAATGATGTTGGGACAAATTCTATCGGCAACTACTCTAGAACAGCGACAATCTGAAATCTGGCAAGAACAATTTAGTCAGACTCTGAAAAAATATTTACGCCAATTTGTTAGAGCTTTTGCTCCTCGTCCGATTTTTTATCGCTCTCTCGATTTTGCAACTGTGGAGACGGAAGCAGGAGTTTTAGGCAATCGAGGAACTTATAGCTATCGTTGGGATTCTACTCTGTTTAGTTTGGAACTCAAGGCGATCGTCGAAATTTGTCGAGAAGGCTACAATAACCTTAATTTAATTTTGCCTTTTGTTCGCAGCCTAGAAGAATTCCAATTTTGCGCTCGCCAAATCGAAATTGCGGGGTTAAAAGAGCGGACATCTTTTCAAGTTTGGATTATGGCAGAAGTTCCTTCAGTAATTTATTTGCTGCCCCAATATATCGCAGCAGGAGTGCAAGGAGTGGCTATCGGTACTAACGATTTAACTCAACTGCTTTTAGGAGTAGATCGGGACGTAGCTCATTTCCAGCGCAATGGTTTAAATGCCAATCACGAAGCAGTACGCCAAGGGATTGCTCAAATAATTAAGATAGCGCAAGAACATCAAATAGATTGTTCGATTTGCGGTCAAGCTCCCGTAGAATATCCTGAATTAATCGACAAATTAGTTACTTGGGGTATTACTAGCATCTCCGTCGAGCCAGAAGCTGTATCGAGAACCTATAAAGCGATCGCCCGTGCGGAAAAGAAAATTCTCCTCGATTCTTTGAACAGGGATTAGGAACATTCTGCTAACTGATGTAATTGAATATGACTAGAATTGGGAAATAGATCTGATAATCTACTTACTAACTTTCTACTTAAATTCTGATCGAATAGTAATCTCAACTTGTACTTACCGATTTAACTAAACGATGTTCTCGATCTGCTGCA
>NZ_JBZNBU010000149.1:0-14910 GCF_058530065.1 Waterburya sp.
AATATGCTTGCCTTGATTAAAATAAGCTTCGGCTACCCCCTTAATTGCCAAGTTGTTAGCTTCTGTCGCACCACTGGTAAACACAATCTCTTCAGGAGTGGCATTAATAATCTCAGCAATTTTTTCTCTAGCTTGTTTGACTGCTGCGCCAGCTTCCCAACCGTAAATGTGAGTATTAGTCGAAGGATTGCCAAAATGTTCGGTAAAATAAGGCAACATCGCTTCTAAAACCCTTTTGTCCGTAGGAGTGGTAGCGTGAGCGTCGAGATATATCGGACGTTGGGTATTGGACATTGGTATTGAACGAAGAAGTTATAAAAGATATAGAAGATTTTCCAGCTTTTATTTTAATATGTTTACTAAGCAAGATATTTTTTTAATTTCTTCTATTTTTCTATTTTTTGTATGTTTAATTTCACCTCCTTTTCCCGCTCTACGTAATAATACCAAATCTCGGATTCATCATTTTAATTCCAGTTCTGCTAGAGACTATTTAGAAAGAGGTAATTTTAACTTCAATTACGGAAAATATGAACTAGCTATTGCCGATTACGAGAGAGCAATTGAAATCAATCCAAATTATGTAGATGCTTATGTTAATTTGGCAAGCATCTATTCTAAACAAGAGAAATATCAATTAGCTCTTGCTCATTACAATCGAGTAGTTGCTATTGAGCCTAATAATAAAAATTCTTATCATAATAGAGGTTACTATTACTTTAGCAATCAAAAATATAGTTTGGCTATTGCTGACTTCGATAGGATAATTGAAATCGATCCTAATGATATTGTTGCGTATAACCTTAGAGGAGGTTCATATCTTTATCAAGGAAAACACAATATAGCTATTGCTAATTTTAATAAAGCCCTTGAAATTAATCCTTACTATGTTGATGCTAATTTTAATCGAGCCGATATTTATTATGAACGAGAGAAATACGATCTAGCTATTGCTGATTATAGTAAAATTATCGAAGTTGACGAACATCGCTCAGATCCTTATTTTTATAGAGGAAATGCTTATCTTTATCAAGGAAAATACGATCTAGCCCTTGCGGATTATAATAAGGCGATCGATCTTAATTCTCGTAATTTATCTATTTACAATAATCGAGGAATTATTTATACCGAGCAAGAAAAATACGATCTAGCCATCGCTGATTATAATAAAGTACTTAAAGTTAATCCTGATGATGCCATTACTTATCTTAATCGAGGAGATATTTATATTGAGCAAGAAAAATATGACTTAGCTATTGCTGATTATCAGAAGGCTCGATCTTTATTTGAATCTCAAGGAAAATCAACAGAAATTGAAGAAATAGATGAAACTTTAAAATTACTAACTAATTAACAATTATCGTTGTATATTAGATTGCAATTTTGAGTTAAAAGCTACGATTAAGATCGTAGTTAGTCTTATGAAACAAGATAAAACTAAACTATAAAAACAATAGTAATCAAAGGTGAGGGACAAAATGTTATTTCGCCAGCTATACGATCGAGAATCTAGTACCTATACTTATTTAGTAGCAGATTTAGCCTCTAAAGAAGCAATATTAGTCGATCCTGTTTTGGAATTAGTAGAAAGAGATTTAAAGCTACTCCAAGAATTAAATTTGAATTTGCGCTACTGCTTGGAAACTCACATTCACGCCGACCATATTACAGGGACAGGACAACTAAGAGAATTAACGGGTTGCATGGGTATTGTTCCTGCTAATGCTAATATTGCCTGTGCCGATCGTCAGATTAAGGATCGCGAACAGTTACAACTTGGTTCGGTTATTATTCAAGCGATCGCAACCCCAGGTCATACAGATAGCCATATGGCTTATTTGGTCGATCGAGAACTAGTTTTAACAGGGGATGCCCTATTTATTCGCGGTTGCGGTAGGACAGATTTTCAAAGCGGCGATGCGGGAACTTTATACGATTCTGTAACTACTAAATTATTTGTGTTGCCCGACGATACTTTAGTTTATCCCGCTCACGACTATCGAGGACAGACGGTTTCCACCATTAGGGAAGAGAAACTCTGGAATCCTCGTTTTGCAAATCGCGATCGCCAAAATTTTATTCAATTAATGAATGCTCTCAATCTCCCCAATCCTCAAAAAATTATGGAAGCAGTACCTGCTAACCAACAATGCGGGCGTAAATCCTGAACAGTTAAGATCTTACAATTTAAACATTAGATCGCGATTTTGAGCTTAAAGCTATGAAGTAAATACTAATTAGTATGGCTAGAGGAAATAAAACTAAGCTATGGAAAATGATTTGAGCTTGTAATAAGTTATAGGTTGTCAGATCGACATTCCAATCTTCAACCATCCAAGGTACAAATAGTTTTAAATGAGTTGCAGGCTGAAAACTAAAACTATATTTGGTCGTCGGGCGATCAAGGTAGAAAGTTAATTGGTTTTTGGCAAAGATGACCAATATTTGATGTAAATTTGTATCTTTAAAGAAATTGGGGATAGAAAAACCAGGTTGAGTAGCATTTACCCCAGTAGTAGGAGTACGCAAGCGAAAGACTAAGTTAGATTTTTCTTGTCCCAAAAGGAAATTGCGACTATAAATATTTTCTCCTAAAGAAATAATGCGCGATGGTCCTACTTGTCTGAGTTTATTAGTAGCTAAAATTATACTCAGACTAAATTCTTTAGAGTCTTGTAGTTTTTCAGTTAATTGTGTAGCTGGTAATGATGAAATTAAACTATTTCTAGTTTTAAATAGTACGTTTTTTTGCTTGTGGATTAGACGATCGATCGTAGAATTATCAAGAGTAGTTTGTGGCTGATAATTGATATTGTTATTGGGTAAATCTCGATACCAATGTAAATCTGCTATGTTTCCCGCTCGATCGCGATAGTAAGGATAATAGTCTAAAAATACAAAAGAAGTCACTAAGTTAGACAAGCCAGAAAAAAAAGAATGAGTATCTTGAAAAGCGCGGTCTATTTCTTCTCCCACTAAAGCGCGATCGCAAATATGCAAACTGTTGATATATCCTCGCCAAAATATTTGTCCTGTTGTTTCGCTGGCAAGGGATAGATAGGATTGTTTATTCCAACTATTAAAGTTAATACTATTAAAAAATAAACCGAAAGTAGTAACAAGAGTTAGACAGTAAATAAGTATTACCACTCTCAGAAATTTTAAGTTTATTTGGCGATATTGACGACGAATAGCTTGAAAAAATAATTTACTAAATTCTTCTCGCCAATAATAAAAACTCGTACCAACAACTCCACCTAGGCTATTACAAACAATATCTGAGATACTGGAGGTGCGACTGGGCAAAAATAGTTGTAGTATTTCTATACTACCAGATAAAATAGCACCAAACAGCCAACTAGATAAAATTATCTGCCACCAGTTATATTTTTTAGTTTGAATTATTCCACCCCAAGCAATACCAAGAGGAATGAATAGAATAATATTGCGGACATAATCTTTGATATTAGTTAGTAAATAAAATCTGGCTAATAATTTTTCCCAAGATAAATTTTGAGGAACGATAAAATTAAAAGGAGAAATAGTTGCAATAAAAATTGCAATTAAAGTAGCTATTAATAATAGATAATATTTTTTTTGGCTCTTTAACATTAATTATTTGATTATCTAACCTGAGTTTGGGATAAAAGAATTACTCGAAAAGAATAGTTTTTAGTCTTTAGTTTTTAGTTGGACAATATTTTAATAGCTTAGTTGAAATAGGTATAATCGATCGGTAAGCTAAATACTATATGTAATTTACTTATTATAGATTTTCTTAACTAATAACTAATAACTAAATCGATAGTCAGTAGCTTAAACCGAACAAAGGTTATCTAATTGAAATTGAATTAATAAATATTGAATTATTTCTAGGTTTTCTGGAGATAAGTTGTGTATTTCCATAAGCAAAGTAGAGCTAGAAAACCCAAGGGAATTAAAGTTATGGCAGAAAATTTTATTTTTTGTTTAGTTTGATCAAAACTATTAAGATCGACTTGACGACCGCGATGATTCCAAGGGATAAAAATTGGATAATTATTGAATGAATTAAACTCAAAAGAATATTGATTTTCTGGTTTGTCTAAATAAAAAATAAGACGATCGCTTTTCAATTCAATTAAAATAGTATGAAATAAACAATCATCGATCGCCTGGGAAATATAAAATTCTGGATCGGTAGCATTGCGCCCCGTAATTGGGGTTCGCAAACGAAAATATAAATCTTGTTTTCGCTGTCCTAAAATAATATTTTGGGTGTAAACATTTTGGGCAAGAGAGAATATTCTGGCTGGTCCACCTTGATTCAAATTATTACTGGCAAAAGTAGTCGCAATCGCCAATTCATCATGTTTTTTCAAATGTTGACTTACAGAGGTAGCAGGGACTTGAGTTTTGAGCCAATGTCGGGCATTGAGATGAATAGAATCAGTTATGGGTTGCGATCGATTCAAACATACATTTTCTGGAGGCTTTTGAGAATATTTGGCTGGTTTTGGTGCGGCTTCTACTATAGATTTATTTTGCCAAGTTAGGTCTGGTAGTTGCTGATTTGTGTCCCGATATATTTGTCGATCGCGATCTAATAGCAAACTGACAATCGAATTAGAATCTTTATCAAAAAAGCGATCGCTATTGGTTAATGCGGCTTTGATTTCTTGACGATTTAAACTGCGATCGCTAATATACAAATTTTTAATATATCCATCCCAAGGACGATTGCCAGTTACTTCATTACCAATCGCAAAATAATAATTTTCATCCCAATTACTGAAATTAACGCTTAAAGATAAAATCGAAATGCCCAAGCCAATAGCCAAACAATAACCAACCATAATTATTACTAGCGATCGATAACTCAGGCGATCGATCTTACCAGTCATAACTGCTGCCCAAAAGTAAATAACCTGATGCCGAAAACAGTATAAAATTCCACCACCAAATCCCCCCAAACTATTGTAAATAATATCTGTCAAGTTAGAAATACGACTGGGTAAGAAAAGTTGAGTTACTTCTACACCAGTAGATAATAAGCAACTAGCCAAGAAACTAATAACTATCAATTTTAAAGCTGATTTTTGCCTAGTATTAACAATAATTGCAACGCTAAAACCAAAAGGGATAAACAACAGAATATTTTGCCAATAGTCTTTTAAATTACTACCAAACCTAAACTCCCCAATCATAGATTTTCCTGATAAATCTTGAGGAATTACAAAATTAAATGGAGAGATCGTGGCGACGTAGATAATTAGAAAACTGACAACTAGACCAAAATAACCCCAGTATTGACGTTTGATAGTTAAGTTCATACTCCAACGAAAACATTTTTAAGGATAAATACCTATTTTGAGCGTAGCATTTTCTTTAGATCTTTCTAATTTGCCAGAACAGTTAAAATGGTTAATATCCTTTGCTTAATCGGGCATATGGGTAGAAATCCCTAAACCTCTTATCCTAATGCCAGTGGTAGAATTATTAAATCTTATTAAATAGAGATGCCGAACTAGGCTATTCAAGCTTAGAAAGCAAATATAAGAAAAATCAAAATCGCGATTATTCATAAATACTACTATGCTGAAAAGACTGCTGGGCGATCCTAATGCGCGCAAACTAAAAAAATTCCAACCTTTGGTAGCAGAAATCAATCTCATCGAAGAAGACATTAAAGACTTATCCGATGAAGAACTCAAAGCCAAAACAGTAGAATTTCGCAAACAGCTAGCAGAAGCAAAAAACGACGAAGAAACCAAAGAAATTCTGGAAGATATTTTGCCCGAAGCTTTCGCTGTAGTCAGAGAAGCTGCAATTCGCGTTTTGGGAATGCGTCACTACGACGTACAGCTACTTGGGGGCATAGTATTACATAAAGGACAAATCGCCGAAATGAAAACTGGGGAAGGTAAAACCCTAGTATGTACTCTTCCTGCCTATCTCAATGGTTTGACTGGGAAAGGGGTTCATGTAGTTACAGTTAACGATTACCTCGCCCGCAGAGACGCGGAGTGGATGGGGCAAGTCCATCGCTTCTTAGGCTTGACTGTGGGTTTGATTCAAGCAGGAATGAGTCCCAGCGAAAGAAAGAAAAATTACGCTTGCGATATTACCTACACTACCAACAGCGAATTGGGTTTCGATTTCTTGCGAGATAATATGGCTGTTTCTATGGAAGAAGTAGTACAGCGTCCCTTCAATTATTGTGTCATTGACGAAGTTGACTCCGTATTAATCGACGAAGCTAGAACTCCTTTAATCATCTCAGGACAAGTAGAACGTCCTACAGAAAAATATTTGCAAGCAGCCCAAGTCGCCGAACAACTAATCAGACAGGATGAAGACTACGACGAAGAAGTTAACAGTACAGAAGGCATTGGCGACTACGAAGTAGATGAAAAAGCGCGTAATATTTTAATGACCGATGAAGGTTTTGCCCATGCCGAAGAAATCTTAGGGGTAACCGATTTATACGACCCAGAAAACCCTTGGGCGCACTATATTTCTAATGCTATTAAAGCCAAAGAACTATTTACTAAAGATGTTAACTACATGATTCGCAACGACGAAGTAGTTATCGTTGATGAGTTCACTGGCAGGGTATTGGCAGGAAGACGCTGGAGTGATGGCTTGCACCAAGCGATCGAAGCAAAAGAAGGCGTACCCATTCAAAAAGAGACCCAAACCCTAGCAAGCATTACCTATCAAAACTTCTTCTTGCTCTATCCCACTCTGGCAGGAATGACTGGTACGGCGAAAACCGAAGAAACAGAATTTGAGAAGGTTTATAACCTCCAGGTAACTATCATCCCCACTAATAAACCAGCTAAACGGGTAGACTTGGCGGACGTAGTCTATAAAAAAGAAATTGGTAAGTGGCAAGCAGTAGCGGAAGACACGGCAAATATGCACGAGAAAGGTCGTCCTGTTTTGGTGGGTACGACTAGCGTGGAAAAATCAGAACTAATTTCTCAGTTACTACAAGAAAAAGGCATCGAACACAATCTACTTAATGCGAAACCCGAAAACGTAGAACGGGAATCCGAAATTGTCGCCCAAGCAGGACGCAAAACAGCCGTAACTATTGCTACCAACATGGCTGGTCGCGGGACAGATATTATCTTAGGCGGTAATGCCGACTATATGGCAAGACTCAAAGTTAGAGAATATTTAATGCCTCAAATAGTAGCCCCCGAAGATGATGATTTGATGGCAAGGGTTCCTGGCATCAACATGAGTAAAGATGCTCCCAAAGGCTTTGCAGGGGCTAGTAATGGCAAGAAAGTTAAAACCTGGAAAGCATCCCCTCAAATTTTTCCTACAGAGTTATCTCAAGAAACAGAAAATCTCCTTAAGGAAACAGTTAAATTTGCCGTACAAAAATACGGCGCGCAAAGTTTGCCTGAACTAGAAGCCGAAGAAAAAATTGCTGTGGCAGCAGAAAATGCTCCTGTAGAAGATCCCGTTTTAGCAAAAATCAGAGAAGCCTATAAAGCAGTCCGCAAAGAATATGAAGTATTCACCGAAGCCGAACACAATGAAGTAATCGAGAATGGCGGTTTGCACGTAATCGGTACAGAACGTCACGAATCTCGCCGAGTAGACAACCAATTGCGCGGTAGGGCGGGAAGACAAGGCGACCCTGGTTCGACTAGATTTTTCCTCAGTTTACAGGATAACCTTTTAAGAATCTTTGGTGGCGATCGCGTTGAAAAACTAATGAATATGATGCGCGTTGAGGACGATATGCCCATTGAATCCAAAATGCTCACCAACTCTCTAGAAGGGGCGCAAAAGAAAGTGGAAACTTTCTACTACGACACTCGCAAACAGGTCTTTGAATATGATGAGGTAATGAACAATCAGCGTCGGGCAATTTACGCCGAACGTCGCCGAGTTTTAGAAGGATTGGATCTTAAAGAACAAGTTATTCAATATGCGGAAAAAACTATGGGTGAAATTGTCGATGCTTACGTCAATCCAGAATTACCCCCCGAAGAATGGAAGCTAGATAAAATGGTCGATAAAGCCAAAGAGTTTATCTATCTTTTAGAAGATGTCGAACCAGTCCATCTTGAAGATATGACCGTCAACGAAATGAAAAGTTTTCTTTGCGAGGAAGTCCGCAAAGCTTATGATATCAAGGAAAATCAAATCGATGGTATGCAGCCTGGATTGATGCGTCAAGCTGAAAGATTTTTTATTCTGCAACAGATCGATACTCTCTGGCGAGAACACTTACAAGCGATGGATGCTTTGAGAGAATCTATTGGTTTGCGGGGTTACGGACAAAAAGATCCGCTAATTGAATACAAACAAGAAGGTTATGAAATGTTCTTGGAAATGATGATCGATATTCGTCGTAATGTGGTTTATTCTTTATTCCAATTCAAACCCCAACCTCAACCCCAACCCCAAGCAGTTTAAAAAACTGTTTGTAAATTGAGTAGGGTGGGCGACGGGTCGCTAGTGCTTTAGTGCATTGCCCACTATACTTTTTGTGTAATTTAATTTATTTAGGAGAGAATTACTTATCAGTTGACTATTAATATTTTGTTTATTTGTGCGAAGAATCAGTGGCGCAGTCCGACAGCAGAAACTATTTATCGTCGAGATTCCAGATTCAACGTTTGTTCGGCAGGGATTAATTCTAGTGCCAGAAAAAGAATTAACCAAAAAGATCTTGCTTGGGCGGATTTGGTTTTAGTTATGGAAAATCAACACAAAAAAGCGATCGCAAATCGATATCGAGACTTATATTTACCAGATATTTTTGTTTTAGATATACCAGACGATTATCAATATATGTCTGAAGAATTAATCCTGATGATTCGAGAAAGTACCGAAGCAATTATCGCTCGCTGGAATAGTTAGATAACCGTATTTTTTACGAGAACGCTCTCATCAAAAGTGTTTATTAAATTGATTTTTAGACTCTGCTGTCTATTAACATCGCAAAAACGATTTAATAGACAGTATTTTGTCGGGAATTTTAACTGTCCACTATTTCATAACTTAACAGACATCCCTAGACAAGCTTACTGTTGTTAAATTTAGTTAGTAGAAGACAAAATAATCAACTTTAAAATAGTATAATCCAAATAATACTTGCGTATATACAAATAAACCGCTTTTATTGAACTCAATTATGGAAAATGAAGCGAAAGTATCTTTTATCACTATTTGTTCCTACAACAATTATTTTCAACATAATATTAGAAGCAAATAAACCTGCTACGGCATCAGAAGCTACATTCCACTGTCAACAAAGAGAAGGCAAGCAGAGTACTTTGATTAAATCTAATAATGGATTGGAGAAATCCGTATTTCACTGGAATCTTGATAAATTAGATACTCAAGAAAACCCACAACAATTATGTAACTCGGTTACTCAAAAACTTAATCAGTATTTAATCGATGGAAACGATCCATCGACATTAACATTTGGAACATCTATTACTTTCGACGAGATAGACTCAACACCATTACCTGTTGTTTGTATAGCTGGAGAAGAAAAGCCCTGCCAAGTAATTTTGTTTACACTTAGTGCTTCCGAAGATCCACAATTGGCTGCTAGTAATGCTTTGAACTCAATATTAGATCCTGATTTACAAACTAATCCTGTTAAATCACCAAAACGTGGAGTCCAGCAAACAGCCTATAAAGTTGATATTTGGCAACTATTTGGTTTCAAAAAACAAGACTATTAGTCTTGTGGCTTCATTTGGTTGTCTTGGAAAAGAAAGAATTAACTTGAGAGTTAGATTTTTTTAGAATAGCTAATACTGAAATGAAGTCCATCATCTTGGATACTATCACTAAGAGTATCTAAATCCACTAGTGGAGGAGCATAATCTAATCTAATACTAAGGTCATTTATCGGATTCCAAATAACCCCCAAACCCAAGGCAGCGATAAAGTTTTGATCTGGAAGATCGTTAGGATTATCCTCATTATTCCAAACAGTGCCTAAATCGAAGAAAGGTACGAGGGTAAATTGAGGTTGACCAGTTTGATCTTGAATTAATGTCAGACGATCTTCAATCGAAAATCGCAAACCGTTATCCCCCGACCTGGCATTTTGCCGATATCCTCGTACAGATTTACCACCTCCAACTACAAATTGTTGGGATGGCAGCAAACTATCGGGAGTTAATTGAAACTCAGTTTGAATAACTAAAAAGTTATCGTCATTAAGTACCTGTAACCTTTGAATTTGACCCAACCAACTAAAAAATTGACCGTCAGGAATTGGATCTTCATTATTAGTAGCATCAAAAAGATCCAATCCTAGATTTAAACTAGACCGAAATGCCCATGCCCCAGATGGTCTACGTAATACATAATTTTGCCCAAAGCGAATAACACTAGTTTTACTTACGCCATCTTCATCAGCCCCTTCTCCAAAATTAAAACCATCTTGCAATAAAAAGGTTTGTCCATCTTGATAATCAAATCCCAATGATAATGCCAACTCTTGAGTAGTAGAACGAATAATTGGTTGTCGATAGGACAAGCGATATCGCTCGCTTTCTGCATTAACCTCTAATTCTTCGCCTAAACCATTGATAATTTCGTTGCGATTAATATCAACTTGGGCTGTAATTGTTCCGTTTTTGGCATTAATAGGAACTTGATATTGAAAATCCAGGTTATAGGAATCACCAAAAGCTTCTATCCTAGGATGATATGCTGCGGATATCTTATCTCCCAAACCAGTGACATTTTGATATGCTACTTCAAAATTCAAACGTTCTGAACCGATACTCGGAGGAGAATAATTATCTATACCGAATTTTACTGCTAATGGTTTAGCTGCATCTACCCTAACAATTACAGTACTTTGTCCAATACCGCTACCAGCAGTTATTTTGGCTTCAATATTATCAATTAAAGGATCTATCCTTAATAATCTTAGTTGTTCCTCCAACTTACCTGTATTTAGTGGAGTTGCAGCACCTAATTTAACCCGAGAACGAACATAGCCAATTAATCTATCTGCACCAAGAACTTTTATTTGTTCGACTGTTCCTTCAATAATTTCAATTTTGATATTTCCTGTTCGTAGAGAGTCAGCAACAATAATGGCTCTTGAAGTGATATAACCTTCTCTAAGGTATAGCTGGGTAATCTTATCTGCAACTATCTCAAGTTCTGCTAAGGTCGCCTTTTTTCCTTCTAAGGGTTCGGTAATAGATTGAAAGTCCTTTGGTTGAAAGATTGTACTACCTAACACCTCTATTCTTTTGATATCGATCGACTTTAGCTCATCCCTAGATCTAGTAGACGGTAAAGTTGGTCTTATTCTTACTGGGGATTTTCGCTCGGGATTAGAGTGAGGAGTAAGAGGTGTTAATGGTTCTTGATTAACTTGAGATAATAAAAAAAAAGTCTTTGGTTTTTCTCTGACTACTGAATTACTTGTTTGAGCGTGGCAATCAAAGCCAATTGAACTTAGTAGTCCCAACCAAGTAATAAATAAGTACTGATAGTATTTATTATTAGCAAAAAGCATAACTCTGTAAGCACAAATCTAAAATAATTATTAAACTTACATAGATTTTTCAACTTCTTAGAAAGAAAAGTATTTAGCTAAAAAATCTATTCAATAAAGTCACAATACAAAGATAGCTAGAAATCAAACTGTGTTTCACATATAAATACAAAAAAAAACACAATTGTGCACGCGAAGTTGTGCTTTAAATTAAAAAAAGTAAATATATATTACTTTTGTTGTACACCAATATTTAATTAACGCATATACCTATAAATTGGACTCAAAATAGCAATGTATCTTTTGGGCTTGAATTATTTAAAACAGTTATATTCATCTATAATGTATATTTTAACGCATTTAATGAATCGAATTAGTTCTAATTATATCTCAATATCAGCGCATATAAAATATAGCAGTTGTTGCTCAAATTAATTTACTAAATCTTAGTAAGAAGACGACGCTAAAAATAAGCAAAACTAGTAAATTTATTGTTTAATACACTTCTCCGTAAAGTAGCCTAAACTATTATGCTTTACTTACAAAATATCCTGAAAAATAGCACTCTCATTTGGCTTTTGAATATTTCTAAGACAGGAAGTATTTTATTTCTAACAACTACCTTTTTAAGTTTGAAGATAAAGGCTGTTGAAGCTCAATCTGTAATTGAAGCTGAAGATGGAGTAGGCACAATAGTCGAACAAAACCAAAATACGATAGATATTACTGGTGGTACTCAAGCAGGAAATAACCTATTCCATAGTTTTGAAAAGTTTGGGCTGTCAGAAGGTCAGACTGCTATCTTCTTCTCCAATCCTGAGATTGCTAATATTTTGGGTCGTGTAGTTGGTAATGAAGCATCGATTATTGATGGTCTAATTCAAGTAAATAGCGATACTAATTTATTTTTAATGAACCCAGCAGGGATTATTTTTGGCGAAAATGGAAGCTTAAATGTTTCAGGTGATTTTTTTGCCACAACTGCTACTGGGATTGGCTTTGGAGAAGGAGACTTTTTCAATGCTTATGGCGATAACAATTTTTCTGCTTTAACAGGAAATCCGTTTCAATTTGCTTTTGATGGTTCATCTGATGATCCTCCAAGGGGGATTGTCAACGCAGGAAATCTAGCTATAGATAAAGATATAAATTTAGTTGCTGGAAGTGTCATTAGTACGGGAACTATTAGTTCTAGCCAAGGAAATATAACTATTTCTTCAGTTCCCAACTCTAGCTTAGTCTCTATCGAACAGGAAGGAAATTTACTTAGTCTAGAAATAGATCCTCCCAGAGATGTCAACGGTGAAATAATTCCTTTTAGTGCGGGAGATTTACCTGAGTTACTGACAGGCAATATCTTAGTCAATGAGGTTGGTGGTGAAAATGTAACAATTCAAGCCCATGATGGGGGCGTATTGGTAGGAACGGAAGATACTTTTGAATCCAGTTCTTTTTTGCCAGAGATTACTCCATTCGATGGTAGTATCTCAGCCAATAATCAAGTCAGCTTAATAGGAACTGAGGTTTTCATAACCGAAAATAGTATATTAAATGCGGAGAACGCGATCGTTCAGCCTGATAGTAACGAACAAAATCAATCCAACAACGAACAAAACCTTCAAGTACAAGTATCTAATGAAGACGGTGCAACTGGAGATCGGATTGAAGGCATCGATCTTATTGACGATGATGTTCCTAATATAGATATACCAACAGGAATAATACGAGATAAACCACGAGTAGAAACCGTAATTGAGCCTTCTGAAGAAGAGTCAGAAACAGTTCGTCGTGAAGGAGTTTCTCCTTACGATAATGAAACTTCTAGTGCGTTAGAAAATGAAACCAATATTTCTCAACTTGTTTTTCAACCAGAAAACCAACGCTCTCCCAAAACGGTATCCCAAACGATCCAAACTCTAGATGAATCTTTTTCCAGAGACTACTTAGATTACTATGCTCTTAATGAACCGACAGATCCAGCGAATCAAGGTTCAGGAAATAATAATGGTGGCAAAAATCTACCCAATCCAGATTTTTGGAATAGTGAGGATGAATTAGAAATTTCTTTAGCGCAGATCAAACAAGTGCTGAAGAAAATTGAAGAAGCTACTGGTGCCAAACCTGCTGTAATTTATGGAGCTTTTTATCCTTCACAAATAAGCTCAAAACGTTCTCAGCCAAGTATTCTACCCCAAGACGATGATGAATTAGAGTTAATTGTAGTTACCGCAGAGGGAGAACCCGTCCGCAGAAGAGTAAAAGGAGCAGATAGAATTGAAGTCGAACAGACTGCAAACCGTTTTGCCAATAGTGTTTCTTACGAACTGCCAGAGGAGGAATATTTACCACCTTCTCAGCAATTATATCAATGGCTAGTCGAACCTTTAGCTAAGGACTTAGAAACCAAAGAAATAGATAATCTAGTTTTTATTCTAGAAAGTGGAATTCGCTCAATTCCTTTCGCTGCATTGCATGACGGAGAAAAGTATTTAGTAGAAAAGTATAGTGTCGGCATGATGCCCAGTTTTCGGCTAACTAATACTATCTATCAAGATATTCGAGACTTAGAACTACTGGCGATGGGAGCAGACACTTTTAACGATAGAGAACTCGATCCCCTACCAGCAGTTCCTACAGAATTGGATATCGTATCTCAAAATTTGTGGACTGGCAAATCATTTTTGAATCAGGATTTTACCATTGATAATCTCAAACAAACTCAAAGTAGTAGTCCTTTTGGCATTCTTCATCTAGCTACCCATGCAGAATTCAAGCCTGGTGAACCATCTAATTCTTTTGTTCAATTTGGCGATCGCAAATTGAGATTAAACGAAGTTAGAGAGTTAGGACTGAACAATCCGTTGGTAGAACTAATTGTTTTGAGTGCCTGCAATACTGCGGTAGGAGATAAAGATGCAGAATATGGCTTTGCTAGCCTAGCCTATCAAGCAGGAGTTAAATCTGCTTTGGGCAGTTTATGGTACGTCAGCGACTCGGGAACATTGGCACTAATGTCCAAATTTTATAGCGAACTGAAAGATTCCCCAATCAAAGCCGAAGCTCTACGACGCGCTCAAGTAGCCATGATTAAAGAAAAGGTTCGCTTAAAGGATGGCAAGTTAATTGGAGAGGACTTTGAATTCGATCTTCCTGCTGGAATTTCTGCCGAAGAATTAACCCATCCCAGCTATTGGAGTCCTTTCACGATTATTGGTAATCCTTGGTAAAGCTGACAGGGATTAGTTTTTGGATATTACTCAAATTGAAAGCTTTCACTTGCCCGTAAACATAAAGGTTTTTTCCCAGTATTTTAATTAATCTCAATGTAGGAATATTGTAACTATGGATGAACTAGACCTTATAAATTTATCAGTAAGTATTAATGAAAATGGCATCGCTACCTTAACAGGAACAGTTGAAAA
>NZ_JBZNBU010000150.1:0-9128 GCF_058530065.1 Waterburya sp.
CCACCTATTGCCATGTAGGCACAGGGGAAAAGCAGAATACCAGACCATCCTACGAATACGAAGCGATCGCGCTTTAACCAGTCATCAACTGCATCAAAGATGCCTTGTTGAGCAGGCGCGCGTCCTACTGCTATTGTCATAAAGATTAGATCTCCGAAATATATTTATAAGATCGTTAAAATTATTACGATTTAATCGGATTTGATACAAATATATATCAATCCAATTGTGAGAAAAGTTAACTTTTCTTTACTTATATTACACATATTAAAAGAAAATAGTCGATATTTTTGGGTTAAATACAAAAAAAAAATTAAGATTTTTGCTGTCGAAGTTAAATAAACATGGGAATTTAACTATAGATCGAAGATAATCTAAAAGATGCAACCATATTTTATGAAAGTTTTATGTACACCATCGATATAGTATTACAAGATATTCCTTTACCAATTTCAGTACAACGCAAAGAAGAAGACGCAGCCCAAAGTCTCTATCAAGAAATTATGGAGGCTATGCGCTCTGGCAGTTCCGATCTTATCGAACTTACCTGTGACAAAGAAGAAAATAAGAAAGTAGCAGTCAAAGCTAATACAATCTGCGCAGTCAAAATTGATAAGAAAACTGGCGGTATGGCAGAAGGGAGAGTCCCTGGCTTCTTTGCTGCTGTGGCAAACGATAAGTAAAAAACTATCCCTTGATACTAAGCTAATGAGGGAATAGAGTGACTGGGGTACTAGGGGACTGGGGGACTGAGTGACTGATTGACTTGTTAAGCACAGCTACCTATTACCTACTGATTACCCACTACCCTACTACCCACTACCTACTATCCACTAACCACTACCTATTGCCTCATCTTTCATCCCCTATCCTGTCAAAAGAATGTCCTATCCCAGCAACCAAAGTTTGAAATCGGACAAAACACCAGTTATTAGAGTCGAAAAAGTATGCTTTAGCTGGTCGTCAGAGGCTAAAGTTTTAGAAGATTGTTCCTTGGAAGTACCTCAAGGAGAGTTTTGGATGTTATTGGGAAATAACGGTAGCGGTAAATCCACTTTATTGAGACTTTTGGCAGGATTGTTAATTCCTGATCGCGGTTCGATAGTAATGCCTTATCGGACTGGATTTGTCTTTCAAAACCCCGATCATCAGTTAGTCATGCCTACTGTAGGTGCTGATATTGCTTTTGGTTTGGTAGAAGAAAATCTATCTGTCGTCCAAGTCAGAGATCGAGTTCGTTCGGCGTTGGATGCTGTTAGTCTTTCAGAACTAGAAAGAAGACCGATTCATGCTTTGAGTGGAGGACAAAAACAAAGGATTGCCATTGCAGGAGCGATCGCTCGCAATTGCGAGGTAATTATGTTTGACGAGCCGACAGCTTTATTAGACCCCGATACGCAAATTGAATTGGTAGCTCAAGTTAGAAAATTAGTCAAAGAACGCAACTTGACCGCTTTATGGGTTACTCATCGTTTAGAAGAATTAGATTATTGTGATGGAGCTTTTTTGTTAGCGGGAGGCAAAGTAATCGCTCAAGGAGATCCTCAAGTTATGAAACAAAAATTATTAGCAGCAGAAACCTAAAAAACAAAGATTTATTGACTTTATTTAACTTTTTGTTAACAAATTTGCCTAGAATGGGAGAGTATAATTTTTTCCTTAAAAAAGTAAGTAAATTGCAATGCCTCCCTCCTCCCACCAGGCGATACTACTGGTTGATGGTTACAATATCATCGGCGATTGGTCTGACCTGAAGAAAAGTCGCGATCGTGATGGGCTAGAAGTAGCTCGCCGCGAATTAATAGAATGCCTAATTAACTATAGTGCGAGCGTAGAATACCGTACCAAAATAGTATTTGACGCTCACTACCAAGATACTCCTCGCAGTACTGAAAAACATACTTCTAATTTGTCGGTGCATTATACGGCTTTTGCTGAAACTGCCGATACTTACATTGAAAAGTTTTGTGCGGTATTTGCTCGTAAAAAGTACCAGCAAGAATCCACCAGATTAATTGTGGCAACCAGCGATCGCGCCCAACAACTGACGGTAGTTGGTTACGGAGCAGAATGGAGATCGGCTCAAATGCTGGCAAGAGAAGTAGATCTGGCAGCCCACAAAACCAAACAGAGAACCAAAAAACAGACCAAGAAGAAACCTTCTGGTCGTTTTTTATTTAATGCCCTAGATCCTGTTGCTCAAAAACGTCTCAAGCAGATGCAGCGAGGAATGCAATGACTATTAGTAACAAGTTGATACTGTTTCAATTCTCTCGATTGCTTAAAGCGATCGCTAAGATAAAAATAGTTTTTTAACCGCAGAAACTCTTTTTTTTAAAGCATTGACAAGTATAAAAATATTCGATATATTTAGAAACGTTGCGGAAAAAGTAGTAATCTAATACTCACCCATAAGCCCCCATCGTCTAGTGGCCTAGGACACCTCCCTTTCACGGAGGCGACAGGGATTCAAATTCCCTTGGGGGTACTAAATGAAGAAAGAGTCGGGTTGTCAAAACCTGGCTCTTTATTTATGTTTTATTTTAACTTTATAGGTTGCTGAATTAAAAAAATATTCTCGAACCATCAAGGTTTTCTCTACAAATAAAAGTGTTGACAAGTACAAAAATATTCGATATATTTAAAAACGTTGCGGAAAAAGTAGTAATCCAATACTTATGTCTAAGCCCCCATCGTCTAGAGGCCTAGGACACCTCCCTTTCACGGAGGCGACAGGGATTCGAATTCCCTTGGGGGTACTAAATGAAGAAAGAGTCGGGTTATTAGAACCAGGCTCTTTCTTCATTTCATCTTATGTTTATGAATGCTGAATCAAATAAAATTAATTTTGGTTTCGATACAAAACATTTACGATTAATCTAGCGATCGCTCTAAAAAAACTGGGTTTTGCTTCGGTAGAATTAGATGCTGTAGAAGGTTCTGATTCTAACGAGGGGGCAGAAGTTTCAACGACAGCAGGTCGATCTGTTTCTACGGGAGTTTTTTCAACTGTTTCTGCGGGGGCTTCTTCGATTGCGGAAGAGGGTTGCGATTCGACTGCTTCTGGGAGTGGTTCGGTCTTGGGAGAAGACAAAGAATGACACTTAGTTAAGAATTCTTCTAGTTTTTGACGATCTTCTAAAGGAGTCTGACGAGCATTAGCAGCACATTGGGCAATATCTTCCTGACCTATATAAGTAAGCCATTTTTCTAAATCCTCTCTAACTAAATAATTAACCCCATCAGCAGGAAATTGCTGGCATAATTTTAATAAATCTTCTGCACTATAAGCCAATTGACCGTTAGAAAATTGGAAAGGCTGAGTCATAATGTATTTTTCTGGTTGTTCGAGCGAAAAAAGTTCAATTTTATCTTGCCACAACTATCTTGATACAAACCTTTACAAAAGTTGTATTTACCAATATTTTTTTTTAATCACTTAAAAAAAGTCAACCTGTAATATTGAGAGATCGTCCTCAAATTGAAAATTAGGATGCCAAGTTCTAACATATTGCAATAGTCTGGGTAAATTCCTCTCAGGTGTTAGTTGATATTTTTTAAGCAGATCTATCAGTCTTTCCAAACCCCAAGGAGAATTAGGCTGTTGTTCTACTTCATACAAACCATCGCTAAACACATACAAACTAGAGTTGGGATTAATCTGGCAAGAATCACTAACATATTTAATTTGGGGAAACATTCCCACTGGTACACCTGGGGTTTTGAGTCGTTTAGCGATAGACACATTACTGGAAGAGATTAAGATTGCAGGAGGATGTCCCGCAGTAGAATAGACTAAATTGCGACTTTGACAGTTATAAACTCCATACCAAATAGTAAAATATTTATCATTGCGATCGCTCATCTGAAAAGCTTGGTTTAAACCCTGCAAAACCGTATCGGGTTGATAATAATCTACATTGCTCAAGCCCCGAGAGCGCAATAAATTCACTACAGCGAGAGAAGGTAAGGAAGCTCTCAAACCATGTCCCGAAACGTCCAAGAGATAGAATACTAAATGATCCTCATCCAGCCAAAAATAATCAAAACTATCTCCTCCCAATTGTCTGGAAGGAATAAAACAAACATCAATATTTAGAATAGGATGTTGTAAAGGTTCTGGTAATATTGTACTGACATATTCGGCTGCTTCTGCCAATTCTGTTTCTAATAACTGTTTTTGATTTTGCAGATCCTTGCTCAATTCATGCAATCGTAAACCAGCACGAACCCTTGCAGTTAGTTCGTTCATCTCGATCGGCTTACATAAAAAGTCATCAGCACCAGCATCTAAACCTTTAATTCGATCCTCTACAGAATCTAAAGAAGTTAAAAGAATAAAAAAGGTAGTAGATAATTCGGGAATCGACTTAATCTCCGAACATACTTCCAAACCATCTTTGCGAGGCATAATCCAGTCGCAAATAATTAAAGCAGGACAAATGGTTTTTGCCTTAATTAGACCTTCCTCTCCATCGCTTGCCAAGGTAATATCGTAACCCTTTAAACTTAGGGTACGTTCTAAAAGCAGTTGAGTTGTAAAATCATCATCAATAATCAGAATTTTAGCCATATTACATTAATATCCGATCGATACTAAAGGATCGAAAATTATAGCGATCGCTCTCTAGATAGAGCGATCTAATAGCCTAAGATAGTACCATTCCTAGGACGAATTTCTTCAAACTAATAGAAAAAACCAGATCCTCATCAACACAGTCAAGGCAAATTCTCGCTTTGGTTTACCAAAAATAATCTTTCGGAAAAAGATAAATGTTCTTGCTAAACTTAACAAAATAGTCTAACACCATCATATCCTTGAGGATACTAAAAAAATAACAAATCCAAGATAAAGGACTAAAAACTAGCTCTTTTGTAATCTGATTACTATCGCTCTTTTTGGAGATGAAAAATAAATTTAAAATACTGCATCAAATCAAGATTGAAGTTAAAAGCGATCTACAAGAGTTAGATAAAATACTATTAGAATTTAATAAAATTTATCGATCTTTCATTCCCTGTCGAGACTGGCTACAGTGTCGTTTAGCTTTGGCAGAAGGATTTACTAATGCCGTCAGACACGCCCGTAAAAATTTACCCCCAGAGACGATTGTTGAAATCGAAGTATTATTGGGACAAAATTATTTAGAAATTAAAATTTGGGATTATGGTTCTGCTTTTGATTTACAAAGCTTTATTGTAAATTACGCCAAAGAACATCGTGAGTGGCTCAGTAGTGGCAGAGGTATTCCCTTGCTCAATAAAATTGCAGACCGTTTAGATTATCAACGTATTAATGGCAGTCGTAACTGCTTGTCGATTGTTAAAAAATTTTGTAATTGTCGAACTAAAGGTTTGGTTAAAATCTAAAATTCAATCTTAAATTAAGTTAATATTTATCAGTTTTTTAATTAATAACTATTCTCCCTCAAAAGCATTTTCGATGACAATAGTTTCTTTATAAGATTTTTCTTGGGAAAAGTCAGATTTATATTCAGTTCTATCTTTATCACAATATTTTAAAAATTGACTACTGTCTGTAGAGTAAGTGATATAGTTGTACGAAATTTTAATGGCATTACCAATGCGAATAACATCGCCAGTACTCAATCTATGTAAAGACTTTCTTTTATTATTGATAATAATACCATTACGACTTCGTTTTCTTTTACCTTTACCATCAATAATCCAATAAGAATAATCTACTTTTTGATCGTCTTCTGTGTATCTCATCCAAGCAATAGTAGCGTGATGGCGCGATGCTAGGGGGTCGTTAATCACCAAATCGTTATTTGGATGGCGACCTAGAGAAAAAACATGAGAATTAAGAGACACTGCTCGTCTCGACTCGGGTGATTCCACAATTAAAACGTGCCTCCCTTTAGCTAGATCGGCTTGATTTAACTTGACTAAATTTAGTTTGGGTTTGTTTTCAGCCATGTGATTGCAAACTTGAGATACCTGTTATGGAGAATTGGATAAGGCACAAAATTTTTAAAATAATTCCAAGAGTCGATTAAATTTAATGAATATGAAATATTATGTTTCTCAACTAGCAAATTATCTTATCTATGTTTATATCTCATAATTTGTTTTTTGACCAAGTAAACTTATTTATCCCAATAAATAACTGTCTGTACAAATATAGTTTGCTTCTAAACACCTTATAAGAGAATTATATTTGTAGCTAAATGTCATCAGTATAACTATGGAACTATTAGTATTATCGTTAGTTTTACTTAGACAATAATGGTTCGCAATGTACTTGGAATCCTGCCGACTGCAAAGATGTTAAAGCTTTAGTTTCATCTTCCACCCAGTACTTCGATCCCAAACGAATAAATTGTCGCTTTTCTCCTTTTCCAATCGCGGCAATTACAGGAATTTTAAACTTATTTGGTTCTGTAGATTGTTGGGATAAAATTCTTTTTAAATAATTACTTTGGCTTGGATCTAAAGCCTGTTGAGGAGTAATTTCTAGCATAATCATTTTGACTTGTTCGACTGCTTCCGCATCATCAATAATTAATTGATATTTATCATTTCGTTGTTGAGCTTTACCCCAAACAATTAATTGTTTGCCTTCTACTAATAATGATTCTAACTCTTGATAGGTACTAGGAAAAATAGTTCCTTCTGCTTCTCCTGTAATATCTTCCATCTGCACGAAAGCCATCGAATCGCCTTTTTTAGTAACGATTTTTCTGACGGAGTTTAACATTACCACCGCACTAACTTTTTGTCTGGCTTTTTGTTCCGATAAAGAGTTTAAACTAATAGGAGATAAAATTTGAGCGGCTTGGTTAATCGCCTTGAGGGGATGATCGCTAATATAAAAACCAATATATTCTTTTTCCAAACGCAATTTTTCTTGTAAGGGAAAATCTTCTACTTTGGGAGTGCTGGGTGCTTGTTCAAAAACAGGTTCGGAATTATCTTTTTCTCCCATATTATTCATCATGTCAAAGATATTTAACTGTCCGCTTGCCTTTTCTTTACTGCGTTGCTGCGCCCAAGAGGTGAGGACATCAATATCATTAATCAACTGCTTGCGGTTCGATTGTACCGAGTCAAAAGCACCACAATAAATTAAAGTTTCTAAAGCGCGACGGTTAACCGTACGCAATTCTACCCGTTCGCAAAAATCTGCCAGAGATTTAAACTCGCCATCGGCATTTCTCGCATTAATAATATTTTCGATCGCTCCCTGTCCTAAATTCTTGACCGCCGAAAAACCAAATAAAATCTGCGTATCATCCAGAGGTACAAAATCTTCTTCCGAGCGATTGATATCGGGGGGGAGAATATTAATCCCCATTTTCTGAGCGTTTTCCCGATACTTGTCTACTTTTTCTTGGTTGCCACTACTAGCAGTGAGTAATGCTGACATATACTCAACGGGATAGTTAGCCTTTAGATATGCTGTTTGATAGCTCACATAAGCATAAGCAGTGGAATGGGATTTATTAAAACAATTCGAGGCCACCATTCCCTCGGCTAGCAAAAAATTATGGTCGCAGTCTACACCAATATCGTAGACGTTTTGGATTCCTAAAGATTTACGATTGACAATTTTTACCATAATTATTCATTGTTAACTTAATATTTAATTGAAATATCCCCAACAAAAAGTAATGTTAGGTTACGAGTTATAAATCAGCATTCAACCAAAGGTACATGGCGCGCTCAAAATAGTTAAACTTATAGTATCTAAAAATACTTTTTGATTTTTATTGAACTTGGGGCAACGTCTATCGATACTATCTACGGTAAATATAAAGGATTAAAATCTAGTCAGCTAAGACAGCTTAAAAAACTTTATCATCAGAAGCAACCAGGAGATGTCATAGTTACTCCCGAATTTGCTCAAAGACTGGCTGCTATTAGCACGGATATAAATCAACCCGTCTGTATCTATATCAATCGTCGCGGACAGGTAATTAGGGTAGGAGTAGGCAATGCCCATCAAACTCAAATTCCCCCTTTAGAATTGCCTCGTTATGGTGCAAAGCGTCTTTCAGGTATCCGCTGTATTGTCACCAAGCTCAAACCAGAACCTCCTAAAGAATCGAGTCTCACGGCAATGGTTCGCCAAAGACTCGATGCGCTGGCTGTTTTGACTCTAACAGGAACGGGAAAATTCAAAAAAGGTGGCGGCGCGACTGGTTATATCCAAGATGTTTATTTAGCTCATTTATTGCCCCAAGCGGAAGAGATCGCCGAAAAGCAAGAATATTGGACGGTATCTCAGCCAATGAGCTTAAATGCTCTAGGAGATCGGGATTTTTTAGATCTAGTAGAAAGTTTAGAAGCAGAATTTGAACGAGAATACGTCGCCCAACAGGTAGATAGTAACCACGATCGCGTGGTATTAGTGGGATTGAGAGTTGATAAAACCCCCGAACAAGAATTTGAAGACCGTTTGAACGAATTAGTAGGCTTGGTGGATACCGCAGGGGGAGAAGTTCTGGAAACTATCCGTCAAAAGCGATCGCGCCCTCATCCCCAAACTTTAGTAGGAGAAGGTAAAGTACAAGAAATTGCTTTAAGAGTTCAAACCTTGGGAGCAAACCTAGTAGCTTTCGATCGCTCTTTATCCCCCGCCCAAATCCGCAATCTAGAAGGTCAGTTTGGAGTTAGAGTAGTCGATCGCACGGAAATCATTCTCGATATTTTCGCCCAACGGGCACAATCTCGTGCGGGTAAATTGCAAGTAGAATTAGCCCAGCTAGAATATATGCTACCCCGCTTGGTAGGTCGAGGACAGGCGATGTCTCGTTTGGGGGGTGGTATCGGTACGAGAGGCCCTGGTGAAACCAAGTTAGAAACCGAAAGAAGAAGTATTGCCAAACGTATAGCTCGATTACAGCGAGAAGTCAACGAATTACAGGCACATCGCTCTAGAATGCGCAAACAAAGGCAAAAACAGGACGTTCCCAGTGTGGCGATCGTCGGCTATACCAATGCGGGTAAATCTACTTTAATTAATGCTTTAACTAATTCCGAAGTATACGTAGCCAACCAACTATTTGCCACCCTAGATCCAACGACTCGTCGTTTATCTATCCCCCATGCCGATACGGGAGTCGCCCAAAATATTTTACTTACCGATACCGTTGGTTTTATTC
>NZ_JBZNBU010000151.1:0-16066 GCF_058530065.1 Waterburya sp.
AAAGCTGAACTGAAGCTTTCGTCCCTCAAAAAATACAATTTTGTGACTTTTTTCGCCACAAGTTTTCCTCTTCCGAATTTCAATTTTTCATTTGACTCTCTTTTTTTCCTTACTCAGACTTTTTCAGTAAGCCCTAAGTAGCGTTAGTAAGGCTGGATTTTAAATTTTTACCTGAGAAAGAGAAATAAAAGTTTGCTAGTACGACTTTTATTCCTCTATTTTGGTTGATGGAGTTTTGAGGTTAAATAAGCTTTTGTTTCAAAAGAGATCTGAGTTCGTCTTGTTGGACAACCGAACCTGCGAGTAAAATTCCTAGTTTGCCTACCAAAACGCTACCCCAGTTATAAATAATTGCGCCTGTTTTAGTAGTAGGATTATACTCTAGTTGTCCTAAATCTATTTCATATAAGGAACGATGTTTGGTGGCAAAATTATCGCTACACCAACTATCTATATCTAATTTTCGAGCTATGCCCGTAGGATAGGAAGCACCGTTGAAACGAGGATTGCATTCAATGGCGTAGCAATTGGTTTGGTTTTTAACCGTAGCCACATCAAAAGCAAAAATCCCTTTCATCCCTTTTTTCGCCATCCACTCTGCCATCGGTTTGACCAAATCCCAAGGCTGATAGGCGGTAGGATAGCGATTGCCTTGATGAGCAAAACCATCGAGAATTTGTTCAGTAGCAGCTAAAGGTTCTACGCTGCCATTTTTAACCTCATATTGTAGGTTGAGAAATTTATCGGCAATAACTTCTTGCTGTACCTGTAGAGGCGTATTCTCGTCTAAATTTGCTAAAGAATCATTTAGTTCGCGATCGTTTTCGCAGCGATAGATCCCTACACCATCAACAGAAACCGCAGGCTTAAGGTAGCAAGGAAAAGGAAATTCTAGATCGCTCTCGAATAATTTACTTTTGTTTTCCACACAAAGAGTTCGAGGTACATTTACGTTTAATTCTTCTGCCAAGCGAATAAAATTATTTTTGGAATTAATAAATTTAACTACATCCTGCCAATCTTTATTACCTTTCCCGAACCAATTTTCATCTTCTCGTAAATTGTCTAAAGCATCATTAAAAATAAACACTGATGGTTTGTAATCTGGATATTTGCTTAATTCCTTAAAATCGACATTCCAAATCGGATTTTGACTGTGGCTCAAGCTAATACGATGATAGTGAGCTGTAATTGCTGCCCACTGAGACTTAAGATCGGGATGTAGTTGAATTAAGTCATCGGGTTCGCTCGTGCCGAGAACTCTGCCTGAATATAAGTAATTACCGACTACTGCATCGTGAGTGCAGTGCATGATATCGTGATTGAAAATTTTCTTTTTACTCATATTTAGCCTGAAGTCAAAATATAGAAGATTATTATTTAAAACTCCCGCAAATAACTACTTTCGACTGTAACCAATGAGACAACTGCTACGATTATAAGATTTTAAGAGAGCAAAAAAGTTGGGGAGATTTTGTTTAAATCATCTCCAGTGATTTTGTAATTACTGAATCTCGCTCGATGTTTTGAGTTTCTAGACCTAAATGTCTTCTTACCTCTTCAAAAGTTACTTCTATTTGCCAACGACGTGTAAACCATTCTAAGATTTGCTGGGGCCGATCGACAATATTATTCCCGCAAAACATAACCAACACCCCTGACAGTTTGAATGAGACGACTTTCCTTTTTTTCTTCTAATTTCAAACGTAAATAACGCACGTAGACTTCAATAATATTTGAGTCGCCCATAAAATCATAACCCCAGACTCTTTCTAAAATGCGATCGCGAGTTAATACTTGACGGGGATGAGCAATTAAATATTCTAAAAGATCGAATTCTTTAGCTGTTAACTCAATAGATCGCTTACCGCGAAATACTTCCCTAGTGGAACGATTGAGAGTCAGATCGCCAAACTGCAATAAATCGGTATCTTCTTCTTGTAGGCGGCGCAAACTCGCCCGCACCCTAGCTAATAATTCCTCAATACTAAAAGGTTTAATCACATAATCATCCGCACCCGCATCCAAACCCGTAACGCGATCGCTCACCTCATCTTTGGCAGTAAGTAAGACAATAGGCACTTTATCTCCTGTCTGGCGAAGAGGACGACAGATTTCTGGTCCCGATATTCCTGGTAACATCCAATCTAGTAAAATTAGGTCTGGTTTGATTTCTCTGGCAGCAGATAGCCCCCCAAAACCATCACTAGAAACAGTTACCTCATAATCTTCAAACTCCAACTCCATCTTGATAAACTGGGCGAGTTTGGCTTCATCTTCTACAACTAAAATATGAGGTTTCATCAGTTATCGGCTATTGTTATGTAGATAGGGTATTGAATAGAGTTAGTTGTGTTTAGATTAACAAATTAGCCCCTGCATATCATATATATATTTGTTTAATTTTTTAACGTATAGTTTTCATTGCTAGTTGTTTAAGTTAGATCGAAAAGCGATCGCTTTAAATTAGGGCGATCGCTTCTTGATGTAGTCGCTACAACGGGTCACAGACTCCTTCGGATTCAGCACTTTTCTCAGGTCGGGGAACCCGCCCACCGAAAGTGCCTCACCGCAACGCGCTACATCGCTTCTTGATTCAGTTGCTTATCGACGGAAAGCGAAGGGGCTGTCCTAAAGGATACCGCTTCGCATATGGGCGGAACCTGCGTCCGCCCTTTAAAAGCCCCGTCCGAGTCCGCACTGAATCGCTTTTCGGGGAACTAAATTGTTTAAATCCTAGAAGATTTATTGAGCTTGGATAGTATCTAGTTTGGTTTGAACTGTTTGGACGACGTTCTCTGGCAAAGGAATATAACCCAATTCTTCGGCAAAAGCTTGACCGTCGGTTAAAGACCAATTAATCACATTTTTGAAAGCTTCTAGCTTATCTGGATTATCATAATTTTCATAGGCTAAAATCCAAGTATAAGTGACGATAGGATAGGATTCTTCTCCTTCAGGATCGGTGACAAAAGCGCGCAGATTTTCGGGTAAAGTTACCGCACCCAAGGCATTAGAAGCAGATTCGCTCGAAGGCTTGATGAAATTTCCTGCTTTGTTTTCTAGGCTAGCAGTAGGAATACCTTGTTGCTTGGCATAACCATATTCAATGTAGCCGATCGAACCTTCACTTTGTAGAATTTGAGCGGTTACCCCTTCGTTTCCTTTCGCACCAATTCCTGTAGGCCATTCTACAGTTTTACCTTCCCCTACTTTGTCTTTCCATTCGGGACTAATGGCACTAAGATGCTTGGTGAATACTCCAGTCGTACCGCTACCGTCAGAGCGATAAACTACTGTAATATTGCTATCGGGTAAATTAGCATCGGGGTTTAAAGAGGCAATTTTAGGATCGTTCCACTTAGTAATTTTACCCAACAAAATATCTACGTAAACTTCGCGAGATAATTGTAGTTCGGGAACATCGGGCAAGTTATAAGCCAAGACAATACTTCCAGCAGTCATGGGTAACAAGGCAACCCCTCGATCTACAGCAGAAATTTCTTCGTCTTTCATTGCCACATCGCTCGCACCAAAATCAACAGTACCTTGAGTAAACTGTTCGACTCCCGCGCCACTACCTACAGATTGGTAAGCGACTTTGATGTTAGGGTTCTGTTTATTGTATTCGGAAAACCAGCGTTGATATAGAGGAGCGGGAAAACTCGCTCCTGCCCCTGTCAGGGAAACAGATTGACCACCACCGCCACCAGCAGCGGAGTCTGTATTAGTCTCGCCACCACCGCAAGCAGTAAGGCTTAGAGATAGAGCGAGCATTGGTGCTAGCAAAATTTTTCTTTTAAGAGAAACTGTAGAAATCATCTATATTTTCTTGTTGTTAACTGCTTAATAGTCAGATGTTTAATTAATCTGACAGCTAATTTTGCAAAGGAAAGCAAAAAACAGATTTTTGCTTTTATTGCTACATTAATTTATCTTGTTTTCTTTGCTTATAGACCAAGATAGGGTTAATAACAAGTTAATAAAAGGTTATGACGACTATTTTTCTCTGTATAACTACTGAATTAAGCTTTTAATATATATTAAGCTATCGATAACCGATTAATTCATCATTATTCCAATTAATCGTATCGCCGATCTTTTCCCCATCGTGGTAGGCAGCCAGAATAACTTCGCTAGTTTTTCCCCAAGCAATCGTACCATCAGCAGCGAGCGCAATTGCTCCGAGATCGCGACTGCGACTGCGAGATTCTTGCATCGATTTTTCCATTGCTGCCACTAAAGACATACCATCGGTAACCCGAATGACTACTTTTGCTGCCAAACATTCTTCCATAATATCTTCGCCGATACCAGTACAGCTGACCCCCGCTGAAGCGTCTGCATAGTTACCTGCGGGCATTGCCGAATCGCTGACTCGACCGATTCTTTCTAAACCTTTGCCCCCTGTAGACGTTCCTGCGGCAATTTTACCGTTACAGTCTAGTGCTACCACGCCAATAGTACCTTGACGGGGTTCATGAATTAAAGCTTCTTCAGCAACTACTCCTGCCATATTCTTATCAAAATTTTCGTCTCTTTCTTGTATCCATTCTCGGAGACGAATTTTTACCAAAGGATCGTATCTAGGGATATTTAATTCTCGCAGTAGTTCATTAGTACCGTAGTCTGATAAAACGCGATCGTCATCTCCTTGTAAATACTTTGCTAGTTCAATAGGATGTCTGACGCGAGAGACATTAATTACCCCACTGAAACGCTGCCTGTCTCCATCCATCAAGGAAGCGCTCATTCTGATTTGTCCATCAGACTGTAATACGGAACCTGTTCCCGCATTAAAAATTGGCTGATTTTCCAGTAACTGGCAGCCCATGACAACCGCATCGAGAGCATTGGCACCGAAATTAAGAATTTCGTAAACTTCTTCCACTACTGTATGCAGGGCACGGCGAACTCTTGCTTCGCCTTTTTCGCTTCTGATATGTCCTCCTGCGCCACCGTGAATAATTAGTTTAGGCTGTACTTTTTTAGCAGACATAGTTATTGATCTGATTAATATTGTGATTAGTTGTAATACTATTATTTAAGCTATTTAAGCTTCCTTATGGAGAGACTGTTTGCGACGACGACAGCGATCCGAACAGTACTTAACATCATCCCAGCATTTCTCCCATTTTTTACGCCAAGTAAAAGGGCGATCGCATACAGGACAGATTTTAGTCGGTAGATCGGATTTTTTGCGCTGACGAGCCATATTTTAAAGAATGAGAGATGAGAAATGAAGATCTGTTTTGTCTTCAGACAATAGAGAATAATAATATTATTCCTGATAATTTGCTAGTTTACTGAAATGAAAGAAAATCTATTAGGGAACATTAGAGTTGTTTTAGTTCAACCTGCGGGAGCATTAAACTTAGGTTCGATCGCCCGCATTATGAAGAATATGGGCTTAACTCGCTTAGTGTTGGTCAAGCCTAAATGCGATCGCCATAGCGAAGATGCCCGTATTATGGCAGTACACGCAGTAGATGTCTTAGAAAATGCTTTGGTAGTGGATAGTTTGCCCGAAGCTTTAGGGGGATGTCAAAGAGCGATCGCTACTACAGTTCGTTCTCGCAGCGTACCCATTACCCTAGAAGCACCCCCTGCAGTTCTTCCTTGGTTGCTCGCCCCTAATGTAGAATCTGCCCTGATGTTTGGGGCGGAAGATCGGGGTTTGAGTAATGACGAGCTTAAATACGCTCAAAAATTTGTTTGCATTCAATCCAATCCTGACTATCCATCCTTAAATCTAGCCCAGGCGGTTGCTGTCTGCGCCTACGAACTCTATCAATCTTGGTTGAAAATTAGCGATAGTCCCCAGCAAACAGTCATAACTCCGTCGCCAGCTAGGGAAGAATCTTTGCCTGATAATGCACCCATCGAAGTATTGGAAGGATACTATCAACATCTGGAAGAAGTATTATTAGAAATTGGCTATCTCTATCCCCACACAGTCGCCGTTAAAATGGAAAAGTTTCGCCGTATGTATAACAAAGCTAACTTACGAGCGGAAGAGGTAGCCATGTTGCGGGGAATTTTAAGACAAGTGCGCTGGGCAATCAAAAATAAATAACCTCAATTCGAGTTAAGCTACTGACTATCGATTTAGTTATTAGTTTTCTTTTTTGTTTAATAAATCATCAGCGATTTCGTACCAAACTTGACGATAGGATTGATGTTCTAGTTTGTCAGTCAACTGCACTCCTTTTAGTTCTGGGTATTGTTGGTGAAAAACTGTATCTACTTGTTTGTAAAAAGCACTAGAGTCGATATTTAAGGATTTCACTCTTTGATATATTGTCTGCTGTAACTTTTGCTCTTGTTGAGTCAGACTAGGAGCTTGATTTTTAGATTCTAAGTTAAGGGCAAAGCTATGATTAATTCTGGTTTTCATAATGGCAAAACTAATTAAACCAGGAACTAAAAAAACAGCAGCGGTAATCATTCCCCAATGCCAGGGTTTTAACTTTTTAAAATCTTCTTTAGTGGGTATGTGAGTGCGAGCGCGAGAAATATTGCTAGCCTGGGTACGAACGCGAGAAACTGTACCGTGTAATCTGGAAGTAAAATTACTATGACTAGCGGAAGTTTCTTCATCTCCAGGAGCAACGATTAAAGTTTTGATCCGCGATATAAAACTATGAACTACAGAATTAGTTTCTCTGGTTAAAACTTGAAGTACTTTTTCCGCAGATTGGTAGCGATTGCGGGGTTGATATGCCAGCATCTTATTCAGTACTTTTCTTAAATTGGGGCTAACATTAACTTGAGATTCCCAATCCCATTCTCCTTTATGGCTGTCATATAATTCATCTGGTTGCTTGCCCGTTAATAAGACAATGGCAGTAGCTGCCAAGGAATATAAATCGCTACAGGGAAAAGCTTGACCGCGACGCAACTGTTCGTCAGGAGAGTAGCCTTTTTTGCCAATTAAAGTAATCGATTGTCCTGTGGATTGAGAAACAGCATTAGCAGCAATTTTGACGCAACCAAAATCAATTAAAACTGTCTTACCATCGTTATGACGGCGAATTAAATTATCGGGAGAAATATCGCGGTGAATTAGATCGGCTTGGTGAATATGATCTAAAACGGGGAGTAACTCCCAAATCATGTTAGATACTTCTGTTTCGGTTAATTTACCGTGACGTTTTAATAATTCCCAATAAGTTTCTCCTTCAACATATTCTTGAACCAAAAAAAGCGATCGCTTGCCATCAATGCGAGTTTGCAATAAGGCTTCAAACTTGGGAATTTGGGGGTGTTGTAACTTATAAAGAATTCCCGATTCCCGCTCGAACAAATTTTCTGCTTTGCGTAATTCGCGATCGCTTTCTACTTGGGGTGCAAATTCTTTGAGGACACACAATTCCCGATAGCGATGAGTATCTTCAGCTAGATAGGCTCTGCCAAAACCGCCTCTCCCAATCTGCCTGACAATTCGGTAGCGGTTATTTAAAATAACTCCATCGCGCAATGTAGCAGAAAGTTTAGACATATATCCTTTGAGTCAGACAATCTTTCAAAATAAGGCTATTGTAGCAACGGTTTTTAGGAATCAACAACAACAGTGTCGTTCTAATTAATTTCCTGACGAGCTAGGTTATGGTTTCGGGATAATATCACCCAGTCTCCCCGTCACTTTTGAGGAATAACAATATAACCATTCTCTAAATCCCCTAAAACTAAATTCTTGGCTTCTCCCCAATACCACCAATAAGCACCAATATAAGCACAAAGCAAACTATCTAAGCGATCTTCGATCGCTTTTAATTCTTTCCCTGTAGAGCGATCGGGAATTATTGGTATTTTAGTCAAACTCTTCAGACACAAAGCTGGTTCTAATTGAGGCAAAACATTAACCAGATAATCTCGTAGTTTATTTAATTCCAAACGACGTTCGGCTATTTTACCTTTTTTGTACTTTAAAATTTTATCTAAACCAAAAAGATTAATCGTTGCAGGATGAGGGAATACTTCGATCTGATATCTCCCTAACTCCTGTGGTTTAATTTTGGGTGCGTGAGCAAAATTGCGCTCGAGTAAACTATTACCAAAACCGACAGTACGACTGCTAAAAGCCAAATTAAGATTGGCTGGGTAACATCCCCCATGATAGCGTCCAAAATGCTTGTGAGTTAATTTGTCTGGCAAACGCATTCCCGTTTGATTGTTGATAATTGTCGGCGCGTCTACTGCTACTAAACTAGGTGTATTAGCAGATGTTAAAACATCAAGGCGATCGAGAATCTCGTCGATGTCTAGTATTGTAGTTATCTCAACTATATTTAGTTTATTATCTTGCCAGTCAAGACAACAGAAACCACTCGCCCCCGATGTCCAACCAAAATCGACACCAATAAATTTCATTTTATATATATAGTCGTTCTAATTAATTTCCTCATGGTCTAGGTTATCGTTTTGGGGGAATGGGGAATGAGGAATGGGGAATTTAAAAATCGATCGCTCAATCAAAAGCTTTCAATCTTACCAATAACCACCAATACCAACTACCAGCCAGCAAAAAATAGCCACCGCTAACTAATAAAGCAGTAGATAAAGAATAGCCACTGGCGATCGCGCCAATAATAGGGGCGACAACCGCAAAGCTCAAACGGAAGGTAAAGCTATTTAGCGAAAGTACCGTAGCCCGTATTGAGGAGTCAACCTGTTGATTGATCCTATTTAAAATTAGTGGCGAACATAATCCCCTGACTATATAAATTACACCAATAAAGATAATTCCCTCAATGCCGTTGATGCTACCTAACACCATATAAGCTACAGCTAACAAAAAAACTAACAACAACATAGTTTTTCTCATCCCCCAAGCGGTTTCTAGACGACGGGCATTAATTGAAGCCCAACTCATCAAGAAATGAAATATTGCCCAAGCCCAACCCATAGCGGAGATCGAGACATCAACTTGTTTTAAATAATCTTGGGATAACCAGACAATTAAAAAGGTAGCGGTAGCAAAAGTGCTACTTAAGGCAATTAACCAACGTAAATGAGGACGAGAAATAAAAACCTCGGTAATAATATTCTTTAAATTCTCAATTTTTGATTTTTCTACTATCAAGGGTTGCGCAGCCATGCCATAAGGCTTATCTTCTTGGGGTTCTACTAAAGTAAGTGCCAAGCAAAAATAGAAGATCAAACAAACGGTTTGCAAATAAAAAGGAATGACCAAATCAATCTCAGCCACGGTTGCGCCAATTATGCCACAGACAGCTTCCGTTACTCCTGCGATCGCTACCAATCTACCTTCTAGAGTGCGATATTGACTGGCTTTTCCCATCTGTAAAAGAGTTTCATAGGCGATCGCCGTATCCGCCCCACTAACTAAACTCCCTGCTACGCCTGTCAAAATTTCGGCGAGCGCAAAAATACTAAAAGAATTTCCTAGGCAGTAAAATAACCAACCACAGATCCAAACCCCACTACCTGCTATTAAACAAAACTTACGTCCTAATTTGTCTGCAACATAGCCAGAAGGAACTTCAAACAATAAAAATGATATGGATAGGATAGTTTTGAGCCAAACTGCTTGTTCTAAGTTGAGTCCGTGACCTTGGTAGAACAAAACAATCGTAGGAATAGGAAACCAAGCAAAAGCTAATCCTCTCAGGATATATAATTTCCAGATATTAGAATCAATCCGATTGGTGTTGGAATTCACTAAAGTGATTTGGGTTGATAAAAACTAAAGTTATTAAAACCAACAATACAAATAATTAAGTAAAAAAATATTAAGTTTGTTAATGAGAATGAGATAACGAATTTACGCGATCGCAGAACCATGATATTTTGTTGACTATATCAACAATAAAATAAAAGTATGATGGGGTGTTTTTTGTCAGCCATTTTTATACTTTCTTTCTCTGTACGGGACAAAAAAACTAGCTGCGAAATGTCCGATCTAAAGGGTTCTACTTTGAGTGGGTGTGCTTTAAGACAGATACTTACTTCCTCAAAGTAGATAAGTGTCGCTTCAACCATTTTGAAAGAATGATGAGTCGGAAGCAGACGGTTTCGTTTTTCTTGACTATTCGTTTCGGCAGCTAATTTGCTTAAAGATTACCACGTAATTTTTGTTCTTTTTCTAAGGCGACAAACAAAGATTTGAAATTTCCCGCTCCAAATCCGCGAGAACCTCGTCGCTGGACAATCTCAAAAAATAAAGTAGGGCGATCGCCAATGGGCTTAGTAAAAAGTTGTAGAAGATAACCATTTTCGTCACGATCTACTAAGATGCCCAGTCTAGCCAAGTCTTCCACTGAGACATCAATATCTTTTACCCAGTCTTCCAAATTGTCGTAGTAGGTTTTGGGAATAGACAGAAACTCTACTCCTGCTTTTCTAAGTCGAACTACTGTTTGGACGATATTATCTGTTGCCAGACCAAGATGCTGAACCCCAGGGCCATAATGGAAGTCGAGATATTCTTGAATTTGAGATTTTCGCAAACCATCTGCGGGTTCATTAATATTGATAATGGTTTTTTTGCCGTTTTCCAAAACTTTGGACATTAAGGCAGAATATTCAGTGGAGACGGTTTTCTCGTCAAAGTACATCCGCACGTCAAATCCCATTGTTTCCACAAAAAACTTAACCCATCGATTCATTTCACCCCGCTCGACATTGCCGACTACATGGTCGATGGAAGTCAATCCAAAGGAATTAACAGATGTAGTCAGGCGATTTGCATAACCAGGAGCAAATTTACTGGAATAACCGCTGCGATCGATAAACTTAATTAGGGTATCGCCAAAACTGCGAATCGCTGCAAAGCGAAATAAACCACTTTCATCTTCTTGAGTAGTTGGAGGAATTGCTCCAATTGCACCGCGCTCGGTGGCATATTGATAGGCAATATCTACATCGGAAACAGCCAAAGCAATAATCGCAATTGTATCCCCATGCTCTAAAACACTACGGGCAATAGGATGATTGGGACTGAGAGCAGAACTGATAACAAAGCGAATATCACCTTGCTCTAAAACATAAGAAGTCTTTTTTCGTTCGCCAGTTTCTAATCCGCAATAAGCTACGGGCTGAAATCCAAAAGATGTGGAATAGAATACTGATGCTTGTTTGGCATTCCCGACATAAAATTCCAAATGGTCGAATCCTTGAATCGGGCAGATATTATTCATTAGTTTTAAGTAAAGATTTTATGAAGATAGATGAAGAAAAGTTGTCATTGATAAGGAATCTTTATTAAGTATATTATATGTACTTAATAAGTATTCCAACTATTAGTTAAGTAACTTTGACATGAGAATATTTGGCAGCCTCTTCCTGCATAGCTGTTATTCGATTTAAAAACTCAGCACACAAAGCTTCAATGGTTTCTCGCTGATGAATATTCTCGCTATACACGCATCGAACTTCTAATTGACGACCGACAAGATCGATGGCAAATGCTAATGGATACTGTCTTAAAGCTTCGGGGTCGTGATCTGAACCTGCAATTGCTCGCGTTCCATTGAAAACCTTACTTCTTTCTAAAATATCGTCAACCTTACCGCGATAGTTAAACAGTATTTCTGCTCGTGGTAATGCTTCTAAGTTCCGAACCAAGGCGGGTTCTGACCCCAGATATCTGTATAAGTCAATACTTGTTCCTGAGTCTTTTTGTCGTGCCAGTTGTTCGGTAACGTTAAGTAAAATATTGTTAACTGATGTTTGAGTATCGATTCTCAAAAGTGTGGGTGCGTAGCTAATAATGCAACCAAGAGTTCTGCTTAATTCAGCTTCCGAAAGACCCACATTTCGACCGTGTACTAAGCGGTCGAAATATACAAAACTGCTTGATTGCCACTGACTTAATGCCGTTCCCAGACTACTTATTAAAATACTTTCAACATCGAGGTTGTGAGTCCCACTCCGCATCAGAGTTTCAGTCTGCCATTCTGAGAGTGCGAAGCGTACAACTTTAGCAGAACCATTAGTATTGGCATCGCGTCGATCGCATAGATCCTTGGGTAAAGCTGGCACTTGCGACCAAGGTAGTTGAATCCATTGTCTAGCGTCTGTCTCTACTGCAGGTGAATTGGCATACTGTCTTAAAACCTGAGTCCAAGCTCTAAAGGATGTTGGAGAAGTAGACAAAGCAACTTCATTATTTGCTTCCAGTCGTTGGTAGACCATCTCAAATTCTAGCCAAAAAATCTTCCAGGAGATTACATCCATTGAGAAGTGATGAACTACAAAAAATAGTTCTTGCGATCGCTCTTTTCCTAACTCAAATAGAACCATGTAGGCGATAGGACCATTGGTTAAGTTAATTTCTTGATGGCAAGCTTGGGCGACTTCAGCGATAGCTTCATCCTGCTTTTCTGGGGATAGATCCGATAGATCTACTGTTTTACAAGCAAGGGTTTCTTGAGAGCTTGCTAATACCTTAGCTTGCCAGCAATCATCATCGAGATCGAACCTAAGTCTCAAAGCGTCATGGCGATCGCCAAGATAGCGAAATGTTTTCTCAATCGAATCAAAAGATAAATGCTGTTGGGCAACCAATATTCTGGAGATATTCCAATGATGGGGTGTCAGAGAATCTCTTTCGTATAGAAACTGTAAGATAAATGGGGGTAATTCAGGTATAGAACCAAAAGAAGGTTCGCTCTTTTGAGAACTATTTACCTCGGAATATTGTTTTACCCCTCCTTCAATCAATGCAGTAATGCTAGGTCGATCCACCATCTGCAACGGAGAAATTTCTATACCCTTTTCTGCTGCTAGCATACAGATATTCATTGCCCTCAAAGAATTACCGCCGATGTTGAAGAAATTATCTTTAATACCCACTCGTGGCAAATCTAGTACATCTTGCCAAATGGCAACCAACATTTCTTCTATTTCATTGCGCGGTGCGACATAGGTTTCTGTAACAATTAAGTTTTCTAGAGTAGCTGGTGGTAATGCTTTACGGGCAATTTTGAGATTTACATTGAGCGGCATCTTATCCAGAATAATCCAGCCAGAGGGCTGCATATAATCGGGCAAACGATCCTGTAAGTAAGCGCGAATTGCATCCAAGGAAAAACTGTTGGAATCTTCAAGAGTAATATAAGCAATCAGACGTTTGTCTCTATTACCAATCTGGCTTGCTGTAATCACTGCATCGCGGATTTTCGGTGCTTGTCTCAAGTGACTTTCGATCTCAATGAGTTCGATCCGCTGACCTCGCAGTTTGATTTGGAAATCCCGTCGTCCTAAATATTCTAAATTGCCAGAAGTATCAATTCGAGCCAAATCCCCCGTCTTAAAATAAGTTGCACCATCAATTTTGATGAAAGCATTACTATTTAATTCTGGTCGATTTAGGTAACCTTTCATTACACCAGGACCTTTAAAACAAATTTCGCCCACTTCCCCATTAGCTATTGGTTCGCCATTATCGCCTAATAAAACAATTTCCGTTCCGATGAAGGGTTTGCCAATATAGGATTTTTTGACTAATTTATCTCGTGGTATCAAATAGCAGCAACCCATGCAGGCAATTTCCGTACATCCGTAAATAACATATATTTCCGCCTCAGAGAAAATTATCTTCAGTTCTTCTAATAAATCCGCAGGTACGATATCTCCACCCGAGGAAACGTGTCGCAGTCCAGCAAATTTACTATAGGACGGGTAATTCTTTTTAATATAACGAACCAATCCTTTTAAGAGATTGGGACTCATATGAACGATGGTTGCTGGCTCTAAAGCAGTTGTCAGGCTGTCGTAGCTCATAATTTCATCTCTCGGCAAAACTACCAATCGTCCGCCAGAGATAATGCTGGTCATCAGATCGAACAAGCTGATGCTGAAGGAAAATTTGGCAATAGTTAAGGTTGTATCCTGGGGAGTCATGCCAAATTGATTTATTGCCGAAAGCACGTAGTAGGCAAAACTTTTATAACTAATGGCAATTCCTTTGGGCTTACCAGTAGTACCAGAAGTATAGAAAATATATGCAGTATCATCTTCGGCAATGTTAACTTGAGGATTATCATCTCTGGCAACATTGGAGATAAGTTTGGTTTGCTGAAGAGTGTAAGGGCGTACGAGAATATCGCCAAGATTCTTAATCAGATTGTTTTGAGTTATGGTTAAATCGACCGCAGCATCCTCAAAAATACTTTGAATTCTTCCCTGGGGATAATCTGGATCGATAGGTAAATAAACTGCACCTGTTTTTTGAATAGCAAGTAGAGCGATAATAATTTCCAAGCCAGGTCTAAGACACACTGCAACCCGACTTTCAGCTTGGATTCCTCGATCGATTAACCAATAGGCTAGTTGGTTGGCGTGGGCATTGAGTTCTTGATAGGTTAAATGTCGATCAATAAAAGATACTGCATTTTTATTAGGATGCTCTCGAGCAATTTGTTCAAAGATTGTGTGAAGCGGAACTTGAAAATGAGATTGGTTGGCAAGAATCTTGGTTTTAAAAGTTTTTTCGAGCGTCATCTAACCATATTCTTTTTATTAAATGTACTTGTATTTAGAATTTAAACATATTTAACTGCGTAATTCAAGCGTACTGCTCGATTGTATCGTAAATGAATTGATGCCAAACTTATTAAGGTAAGTTTGATGTCAATTTAAAAATATTAAAAAAAGCTAAAAAAAGACTTAAAATAGCGTTAATCTAAATAATAGTTAGTTATTTGAATATAATTAGCTACTTTTTCTTGATTAACCTCAAAAAGAACTAATATACAAGTTGGTTAGATTATGATTAAGTTTTCGACAATTGCCATAATCAAGCTTTATTTAACAGCTTTTTTTTCTGTAACCAAACTACAGCTAACCCAATTACCTTTATCATTGTAAGTACGAATGATTCTTTGTCTAATGTGAGGTTTTAATAACCATCCCATTTCTAAAACAAAATTGTGTCCCAATTTAATTGCTAAAGGACAATTACAAGATGCCCCATCGGATAAGAGCAAAACTTGACTGGGCAAATTGCTATTTTCAAATAAAAGTTTCGCTCCTTCTATACGAGCTTCAGAACTGATTTTGCGCTCGCCAAAAGATAGAGTTTGGGTAATGCGATCTCTTGCCAGTTGCTCGATCTTTAAATGACTCGAAAAAGTAGTGGGATTACTTAAATCTGCATACATAGTCATTCCTTCCCCAGACCATTCTCCTAATAAATCTTCTACAGTTAAAGGAGGGCGTTCGGGAATATTACTATGAGGTAGTTTTTCTCTAATTAAAACAATCCTGTCTAATTTAGCCGAACTATCAAATAATTCCACCATTCGCAAGCGTCTAGTACCATCGCCAAAATCATTGTCGATTAAACCAAATTCTCCACCAAAAGTACTATAAGGTCCCCACTGCATACTTCCCTGAGAAAAAGCTCCGTTAGGAAAAAACAAAATAGTACGATTGAGAGCATCATAATCTACTACTACATCCCTAGAAGGTTCTTCTGGGGGTAAATAGCGCACGACTTGATGGACGTTTTGATTATCGTTAAGTCCTTCCAGGGTAACTAAGGTGGGAGTATCACTAATTTCTTCTCCTTGAGGAGATATTCTAGTAAACGATCCCTGCCATTCACCTAAATTTTTGAGAAAATAATTCCACTGTGCAGTCATAAAAAATTTATTTTAAACTTCTGTAAAATCATCTTTATATTAGTTCTAATTAAAATAGATTAGCTCTTATGAATGAATTAATTGATTGATAAAAAAGCGATGTAGCGCGTTGTGGGTCTGTGACCCGTTGTAGCGATTACATCAAGAAGCGATCGCTTTTTTATAAGTACAAATATATTTAGCAACAACGATATATTTACAGATTATTACTTTAGTAATGCGATCGCTTTTTTGACTCAATCTAGTATTTAAACAATCGCAAAGTCATCCACAGTTAAATCTGCTGTATTGACGTTACTAACAATTGCCAGAACATTACTGTTACCGTCAGCAATTATGGCATCACCAGAACTATCGCTAATATTCAAATCGCCAAAACTAAGAGAAGTAGGCAGACCAAACAAATCCTCTCCATCATTAAAGTCATTAACTGTATCCATACCAGCAGCAATTTC
>NZ_JBZNBU010000152.1:0-12283 GCF_058530065.1 Waterburya sp.
GTCATACAGGAGATGCCACAGAAGATGGCAAATACGAAGGTTTAGTCTATCTACCCATCAGTGCCGATAATGACTTTACCGCCGAAATTCCTCAAGAAAAAGTAGATCTCATCTATCTTTGTTTCCCCAATAATCCTACAGGGGCGACTGCTACCAAGGAACACCTCAAAGCATGGGTTGATTATGCCAAAGAACACGGTTCTTTGATTCTCTTTGATGCAGCTTATGAAGCCTTTATTACCGATCCCGAACTACCCCATTCCATCTATGAGATTGAAGGAGCAAAAGACTGCGCGATCGAATTTCGTTCTTTCTCTAAAAATGCTGGTTTTACGGGAACTCGTTGCGCTTTAACCGTCGTACCTAAAAATCTAACTGGTAAAGCCAGTGATGGTTCTGATGTAGAACTATGGAAGCTTTGGAATCGCCGTCAATCCACCAAATTTAATGGAGTATCTTATATTGTTCAACGAGGTGCAGAAGCAGTTTATTCTGAAGCAGGACAAGCACAGATTAAAGAATTAGTAGCTTTCTACCTAGAAAACGCCAAAATAATCCGCGAACAACTAACCGCAGCAGGAATCCAAGTGTACGGCGGTATCAACGCTCCCTATGTGTGGGTTAAAACTCCCAACGGTCTATCTAGTTGGGATTTCTTCGATAAATTGCTCTTTAATTGTAATGTAGTCGGGACTCCTGGTTCTGGTTTTGGTGCTGCGGGAGAAGGCTATTTTCGTATTTCGGCATTCAACAGCCGCGACAATGTTAATGAAGCTATGAAGCGCATTACAGAGAAGTTTAAAGCTTAGAAAGCTTTAAGCTCTAAGCTTTTTAAATAGCTTAAGTAACCTTAGTAGGTTGGGTCAAAGCAGGAAACCTAATCAAAGCCGATAAATTTTTGGGTTTTACTATTGTTCTATCCAACCTACCAGCATATTTGAACTATTTTGCACGGCGAAAAGTGTTTCATTTTTATCTAAAATGATTGTGTATTACCATTCTTAATTTTTATTAAAAAAATCTTAGTTAATGACCTATTTTAGTTCACTAAATATAGTATTTTTGTACGATGCGTAAGTCCTATAATTGTTGTTTGTCTGATGACATTTCAAGTAATAGATTTAATATCGCAAGCGATCGCAATTGAATCAAAGCTTGCAGGAAAAACAATGAGTAACGTGAGTTTAGTGGCTTTTTATGGAGATAAACCATCTCAATTACAAGATTTAATTCGGCAATTGCAACAGTTTTTAACTAATCATGAGTTGATTGGAGATCGATTTATTCCCTATCAATTAGAGCAAGTACACGCTACCATTATTGGTTGTGAAGGAAGTATAGCTGAGTTGGGGATCGTCAATCAATGGTTCGATCTGCGCCGACAAGAAACTAGATATATGAATTTAGTAGGATTGGTAAACTATCTTCAACAGCAAATTACTTTACCTCTAACTATTCGCTTTGGTGGATTCGATCGCGCTACTGAATATAATTTCCGCAGTCGCAACGAACATCTTTATTTTCGCTCTTTTCAACTGCAACCCACAGAAAATCAAGCCATCCCTATTTTCATCGGTTGGTCTTGGGAAAATAACCGAGTTACCCTGGCGATCGATCGCCTCCGCCGTAACTTGCAGCAGTTTAACCTACTACATAAATATCATGCTACCGATGAGGCGATCGATAATGATTTTTATCTTCGTTTGGGTACGATCGCTCGTCCTTTAAATCAATCGGAAATACAAACGATCGCTACTCAGGTCTGTAATTTTCTCGCATCCCAGCCACCTTTATATTTACCCTTAGAAAAGAATAATTTAGCTTTTGCCCGCTATCAAGATTTATCTCTTTCTCCCGCAACTACTGAAATAATCCCGATTTCTGCGATCGCGCCCCAACAACTGGCAACACTTTACAAGACGGAGTGACTGGGTGACTAATACCATTTCTCTTTAATGCGACTACAGATAACTTTAAGGCTGGGGGACTAGGGGACTAGGGGATATTATCCCGCTTGACGGGAATAGGAGAAATCAGCTATCTATTTGTAGCGATAATTTAGAGAATTGGTATAAAAACTAATAATTAATGAGAATGAGTTGAAAAAGTAACTTCTGATTTAAACTTTTGAGTTTCGTATCTAATTTCTAAGCCAGGAATTTGAACATCATTAATTATCTGTTCGAGAATTTTAGGTTCTGTGGTTAACTCCACGTAGATTTTATCGTCTTGAATGGCAATGGGATAGTGATGGTTGCCCAAAACATGACCGAGATATACCAGTCGAATGGGAATTAAATCCTTTTGCCAAGTTGAAAAATCTAAAACTAAACATTTTGGTTCTTCCAAGCGGACTAATAATAACTTTTGAGCGTCAGTTTTAAATAAATCTCCAGATTGTAAAAGGCGATCGCGACTTTTAACGATCCCAATAGTTACTCCGCAATCGGTATTAGTATAAATTCTTCCTTTGGCGCGATCGTTTTGATTCAGAACGACTTCCAAATAATTTTCTCTGGCAATTAATTCGGCTAGATGGGAATCGCGAGCGACATTTCCCAAATATGTTTGAGCTATTTCTGTCATGTTATAAAAGAGAATCCATCAAATCCATGAGATTGATACTTTCATCAGATAGCTTTGTATCTTGTTGTTTGAGATCGGCTTCTAATAGTCCTTTAAGAGCAATTAACTTCATACTATTTTCTGCCAAAGTATCGGCGATCGCCTCTCCTGCTGGAATATAACCTACTGCTCCCAAATCCATCAATGCCGAGCGACGCAATTGTAAATCGTCTCCTTCTAAAGCCCTAATCAAAATTTCCCCATATTTAGCTTCCCCAGTCAATTGATACATCGCTCTAGCAGCAGCATATCTGACTTTTTCTGTGAAATGTTCGGTAAATGGCTCTATCTGGGCGATCGCTTCTGTGGCGTTTAATCTACCCAAAGCTTCGATTATAGCTTCGTAAGGCTGCACTAAATGGGGCTTTCCTGGTACTCTTACCGCAGTTTCAACTCCCCCATCTAATAATCTAACTAAAGCAGGAATACATTCAGGGGCATCGAGTATTTCTAAGGCTTGAGCCGCAGCTTCTCTGACGTAATAATCGGGAAAATCTAAGCAACGAACTAAAGGCTCTACCGCTCTTTTATCGCCTAATTTACCTAAAGCTCTAGCCGCATTGCGTCTGAGGGGATAACCGCCATCGGGAGCGCGATCTCGCTCGTCTTCTAATGCGGTTAATAAAACATCCACTGCTTCGGGATTGGTAACTCGAAACTTACCCAGCCACCAGGCGGCATAATATCTTGCCCCTGTATCTTCTTTTTGTTTTAGATTGGCGATCGCTTGTTCTTCTGTCAGCTGTTCTGCTTCTTCTTTCATCTCGATCCTGTCAAATATGACAATACTCAGAAAAGTAAACAAATACTAGCCTTTCGGCACGGCATCCGCATACTCTTCTGAGTAATGCTTAATTAATCGAAATACTCGATTTTTATTTTATTACTATCCCAAAACCAGATAGATTTTATTATGAGCTAAATCAGACTATAGCAATTCTAGCTTAAAGCGTTGATTGCGTAGTCAAGGTAGCTATTTGCTTCAGTAGCAGGGTCACCACTCAAACCGTGGTTTGCTTTGATGTATTTCAAAGCTTCGATATACCAGCTAGGAGATAGTTCGTAAGCGCGGTTGATTTCATCAAGACCTGCTACTAAGTATTCATCCATAGGGCCAGTACCACCAGAAACCAAGCAGTAAGTTACCATCCGTAGGTAGTAGCCGATGTCGCGAGAACATTTTGCTTTACCTGCAGGAGTGGAAGCGTAGTTAGGTCCAGGAGTGCTAGTTGTGTAGGGGAATTTAGCATATACTGCATTAGCAGCACCGTCGATCAAACTTTGAGCGTTGTTAGTCAAAGCTTTAGCAGCTTCTAAAGAAGCATTAGCTTGTCTGAAACGACCAAAAGCAGTTTGGATTTCAGTGCTGCTTAAAAAACGACCCTGGGAATCAGCAGAAGATACTGCTTCGGTTAGAGGAGTTTTCATGATTGTGATGTTTCTCTTGTTTTACTAATTTTTTCTAAACAACCACTGTGTGGTTGGGAATTATCCAAAAGGATAGTTAATTGAAAATTACTCAATTAACCTACTGCAGCAGCAGCGCGATCGAAATATCCAGAAATCTCGGAAGCAATTGCACTACAGTCGCCAGGAGTAATTCCGTTAGAATCGTTAACGATTGCTAAAGCAGCAGCTTTCATTTTTTGCACGCCAACAGCTACAGAAGCACCAGGAGTACCAAGAGCTAGATAAGTTTCGCGCAATCCGTTGAGACAACGATCTTCAAGTACGCTAGCATCGCCAGTGAAAATAGCGTAAGTGATGTAACGCAAGATGATTTCCATGTCGCGCAAGCAAGCTGCGTTACGACGACTAGTATAAGCATTACCCCCAGGAGCGATTAGTTGGGGTTGCTCGGCGAATAAAGCACGAGCTGCATTGGTCACAATTGCCGAAGCATTGCTAGTAATGCGGTTAACAGAATCCATACGCTTGTTGCTAGCAGCAACCATTGCACTAAGAGCATCTAGTTGACTAGTGGATAGGAATTCACCACGAGCGTCAGCTTGAGACACTACTCTAGTAAATGCGTCGAACATTATAAATAATCTCCTACTCGATTTAAATTTGGTTTAGTTGAACTTCAAAAAGGAATATTAACTTACACTTTCTCCAGTTGTTAGCCTAAGCTAAATTGGATTGAGTCAGGCTACCTTACGTCCGTTCCAGACGTTAAAGATATGCGTGAGTTAGTTAATCGCCGAAGGTGCTAAGTTACTATTCTCTATGAGCCTAGTAAAAATCTCTTAAGTCACCCAATAAAACTTTACACTCTTGATAAAAGACCGTTAGAGAGATGCTTTAAGGCGATCGCCTTTTGGCATTTACCCTTTAGGTAACTTTTATACAACGGCATCGAACCTTTATTTGTTACATCTTGTTAATTTTTCCAGGTTCTACTGAGCTTGGTTAACAAATAATTAAAATTTGCTATTTTTGTCAGTCAGTTTTAACCTCAATTATGGTTAACAACTCATTACCAATCGATTGGGATCGATGGTAAAACATGAAAATTTAAGGAAAAAATTTCTTATAGCCTATTATCTTATTTTTCCGTAACTAAAAGCAATTCGCTGTTACGTTTATCAACATTTCCGCTACTAACTATTCTTTTTAGTTTGTTAGAGCTAGTTGACGGTCTAAATCGAACAAAAAACCATGAATATATTCTTCAGTCCACTCTGAGCCATACAAGCGAGTCAACATTCCTCTGGCAGGGTCTTTCTCAGCCCGATAGTCGGCGTAGCTTTTCTGTGCCTTAAGAATTGCTGCTAGCTGTTGGGAATCGCTGATTTTCTCTGCTTGTTGCACGAAATTGATATAAGCATCTAGATAATCGCAAAAGGCATTAAAAACTTTGGTTTCGACGATTTTGGTTTCCCTGGGACGAGTCCACAAAAAAGCAGGAGAAAAGTACTGCTGTGCTTCTTCAGGAAAGTCGCCACCCCAGGGCAAATCTTGTTGGTATTCCCGAAACATGGGCATAATCGGTTCGCTATATTTAGCTTGATAGGATTTATCCTGGCTAAACAGAGGCTGCATATCGATCGCAATTAAATGTCCCCCAGGCAAAGTTACCAAATCTGCACCAAAAAAGGGCAAATCGTAATTAAGGTCGGGAAAAATCACAAAATTTAGTACTTGCAGAGAATCCCCACCTTCTACATGAGCCGCACGAATTTGTCTCAACTTCTGAGATTTGTAGCCGTGACTGGTAGTTAAGACTGGCTCTTGTCTTTTACCTTTACCCATCACCCCTTCTTTCCGCTCAAAGCCTTGAGGAATCGGATAGGGTTCTAAATCTAGTTTATCTTGTAGGGTGGCGATCGCTTTTTCTAAAAAAGGTTTGTATAAAGTCATATTTTTTTAGCTATCAGCTATTAGCTATCAGCTATCAGCTTGCTGTGATTTACTTTCGGGGGCTAGATGTTGCTAGAGGAGTGGCATCTTCAAAGAGGAATTCGTAGAGGAATTTTTCCGACCATTCCGCACCAAAATAGCTACTGAATAAGCCATGGGCGGGATCGCGCTCGGCACTGTATTGATCGTAATGTTTCTGAGCGGCTACGATTTTTTGAATGTCTTCGGGGTTAGTGAGAGGCGTGGCATTATCTAGCATTTGCCAATATAGCTCTAGATATTCTTGGAAAGCAGGAAACAAGCGATTGACTACTGTTTCTGAATCCAGTTTGGCAAACAGTAAATATTTAGAAAAGTATTGATTAGCATCGTAGAATTTCATTTCTAAATTCTGAGCTAATTCATTGTATTTATCGCGGATATCCCGCATCGGCTCGATGTATTTCTCCGTGTAAGCACGATCGCGAAACAGGGGTTGAAAGTCCATCACTACCAAGATTTTTTTCTTGCCAAAAGATAAAAAATCGACTCCCAAAAGAGGAATATCGTAATGGTGGGCGGGATAAATAACGCTATTAAATACTTGAGCGGTTTCTCCCGCATCGATATAAGAATAGCGAATTTTCCTCAAGCGATCGCATTCATAACACCAACTTTGAATGGTGGCAGGATTTTTACCTCTCCCACTCACATTAGATTCTAAGCCTGGAGGAATCGGACGACTTTGCAAGTCGAAACGGTTAAAAAGTTCTTTTTCTAAATATTCTTTAAAGGGCGCGAACATATAATTATTGCTATATACAGTATGCGTCGATACCAGAATAAAAATAACTTTGTTGCAAGTCCCTTTTTCTGAGAACAAAGCAACAAAGCTTTACGAAAAAAAACTTGGTAGGCTTAAGATAGCTATTCTTCCCCTGCTTCTAGAATGCGTTGAAACAAATAGCCAGTACCTCTAGCAGTCAAAATCAATTCAGGGTTGCTAGGATCGTCTTCTAGTTTGGCTCTCAAACGAGAAATATGAACGTCCACAACGCGCGTGTCTACATGACGTTCGGGAGTATAGCCCCATACTTCTTGTAAAATTTCCGAACGAGAGAAAGGTTCGCCAGAACGACTTACCAATAGTTCTAACAAGCTAAATTCCATTCCAGTGAGGCGAATGCGTTCGTCACCTTTGTAAACTTGACGTTTGTTAGTATCGATTTTGATCGAACCTACGTGAATCACTCCCGAACTAGGGATTCCTGGCGCGCCATTTTTTTCAACTCTACGCAATACAGAAAGGATTCGAGCTTCTAATTCTTTGGGGGAAAAAGGTTTAACCACATAGTCGTCTGCGCCTAATTCCAAACCCGTGATGCGGTCGGCTACATCTCCCAAAGCCGTTAACATAATAATAGGAATATCCGATTCTTTACGCAGTTCTTGACAGACACCGTAACCATCTAGTTTGGGCATCATGACATCCAAAACAACTAAGCTAGGTTCGGCAGTACGAAAAGTTTCTAGAGCTTCTTCGCCGTCAGCAGCAGTAACCACATCATAACCAATCATTGAAAGTCGCGTTTCTAAAATACGACGGATACTAGCTTCGTCATCTACTACTAAAATTTTTTCCTTATTGGTTTCCAAGTTAATATACACTCCTTATTTAAGTAAGATTACTGATATTTAAGTTAAATTTTTATGACCTTAGATTCTAGGTTATCCCTTTGGTGTTGTCTGATAAAACTAACTATCTAGTTTACGGCGATTATCTTAACAATTCTCATTAATATTAGGGATTTCCAGATTTAATTTATCTTTGGATGTCTTGAAATTTCTTAGGATTTAACTTGTATTACCCATAAAGTTTACTAACTTTTTATTTTTTTTCTTTAAATCTCTAATTTTTCTTAAGAAAATGGCTAAAACAAAACAAATTTATGTTTGCAATGAATGTGGTGCCGAGTACAGTCAATGGTTTGGATTGTGTAAAGAATGTAATGAGTTTGGCACAATTTCGGAAGAACCAGTCGAAATATCCCCTTCTAATGGAGGTTTTAGTCGTGGTGGATGGCAATCTGGGACTCGGTCTAATTCCAAAGTAGCGGGAGAAGCCAGACCTAGGGTATCTCGGAAGTTTTCTCAAATTGATGATGGGGTGCAAGAGAGGTTTCCTTCAGGTTACAGCGAATTCGATCGCGTCTTGGGGGGAGGAGTCGTTCCTGGTTCTTTGGTTTTGATTGGGGGCGATCCTGGTATCGGGAAGTCTACTCTATTGTTACAGGTAGCCAATAAGCTTTCTTATAGTCTGCCCCGCATTCTCTATGTATCGGCAGAGGAGTCGGGACAACAGGTAAAGTTAAGAGCCTCTCGTTTGGATGTAGCTGAATTAGAAGCAGAGGCTGAAGCAGAAGTTAAAAATAGTAATGGGAAATCGAAAAAAAAAGGCAAGGAAAATAATCTCTATGTGATGCCAGAAACAGACTTAGAGGAAATTTTAAGAGAATTAGAATCGTTAAAACCCCAAGTGGCAGTGATTGATAGTATTCAAACTCTGCATTTTGCTGCTTTAACTTCTTCTCCTGGATCGGTAGCCCAAGTGAGGGAATGTACTTCGGCATTGATGCAGGTGGGCAAGAGGGAAAATATCACCCTCTTAATTGTTGGTCACGTCACTAAAGAAGGGGCGATCGCAGGTCCTAGGGTATTAGAACATTTGGTAGATACGGTACTCTATTTTGAAGGCGATCGCTATGCTTCCCATCGTCTGTTGCGCTCGGTAAAAAATAGATTTGGGGCTACCCACGAGATCGGTATTTTTGAAATGGCTCAAAGGGGACTTGTAGAAGTAGACAACCCTTCAGAATTATTTTTGGGGAATCGCGACGAGGCTTCCCCAGGTACATCTATAGTAGTGGCTTGCGAAGGAACTCGTCCGATTGTAGTAGAAATTCAGGCTTTAGTTAGTCCCACTAGTTATACTTCCCCCCGTCGTTCGACTACAGGTATTGATTACAATCGCTTGCAGCAAATATTAGCAGTCTTAGAAAAACGAGTTGGAGTCCCCCTGTCAAAGTTAGACGCTTATGTCGCTTCTGTGGGGGGGTTGGGGGTGGGCGAACCTGCTGCCGATTTAGGGGTGGCGATCGCCATTGTGGCTAGTTTTCGCGATCGCGTGGTCGATCCCCGCACTATTTTGATTGGCGAAGTTGGTTTGGGAGGACAAGTCAGGTTGGTTTCTCAAATGGAATTGCGCCTCAAAGAAGCAGCAAAATTAGGTTTTAAACGGGCGATCGTCCCTAAAGGTCAGAGCTTTCCCAGCGATATGGGTTTAGAAATTATTCCTATTTCTAAAGTGATTGATGCTATTATTGCTGCCATTCCTTCAGAGCGATCGGGTGATTTTCCTGTTGTAGTAGAGGACGAAGATTGACCTGTAACCCATAACGAATCTCGCTTGTAACAATTAACCATCAACAATTAACAAGTACCTATTCCCAATCGAGCGAAACTTTCCAGAAAAGTTTTAAAAAAGTGTTGACATGGAATCGGAAATGATTCATTATAATTAGGTTAGAAAAAACAAGCGGGTGTAGCTCAGTGGTAGAGCGTCACCTTGCCAAGGTGAATGTCGCGCGTTCGAATCGCGTCACCCGCTTTTATAAAGAAAAAATAAGATTGTCTGTTAGATTTATATTGGGATCTGATGGGTTTATTAAAATTAAATTTAAGAATGCTCTAACTAGGGCAAACCAATAATATATTAACTTTTAGATTTGGCAAATAATGTTTTACATATCATATTTGCTGGTTGACTTTTTTAAATAAATCCTCACCATTGAAGCGTGCGTTCACATAAAATACAAAAAATAGATTTAGGCAACGAATACCCTTGTCCTTGCCGACGAAAAGGTAATTTAAAACCCATTGTGTTGACTGAAGCTTTAGGCTGCGATCGCTGTCAACAAATTTTTGTGGTTAAAAAAGACGGTCAGGTAATCGAACAACTATCTTCAATTTATCAAAAAAAATCTTGGCGATGGACTGGCAATCGTTGGAAAAATGCTTACGCTCGTTGGACGCAAAACTCTTTGTCTACTCTAGCTCTTTTGAGTTTGACTTTTGCGACTTTTGCCATTGTTATTTTTCCTTTACTGTTGCGTTGGCTTAGTAGCCAGAGTATTATTTCTTGGGCAACATTATTTTTATTTGTGGTTATACTGCTGATACTGACGCTATTTGTAGCCCATCGGCATTAACGAAAAAGCAATGCAAAGTAGTTCATCAAGCCAAGTATTGAATATAGTTCGAGAATCTCATAAAGCAGCAGCCACATTGGCTCAAACTTTACCAGCTAAAAGAAGGTCAGGGGTATTAATGCTGGCAGAAGGAATAGCAAGTAGCTTTGATGAAATCTTGGAAGCTAATACTCTAGATTTGGAAATGAGTCGAGAAATGGCAATTTCTGAGCCTATTTCTGAATGGATTAAGTTAACTCCTGAAAGATTGGAAATAACGGTGTCGATTTTGCAGCAGCTTTCCAAATCAGCAGATCTCAGCAGACGTTTGTTAAGTATTCCTTATCAATCAGAGTCATCCCAAACCTATTATCAACGAATTCCTCTGGGTACGATCGCCCTAGTTTACGAAGCTTTTCCCGAATTAGCAGCAATTGTGGCGGGAATGTGTTTAAAAACAGGAAACAGTTTGATTGCCAGGGGTTGTAGTGCTGCCAGTCATACCAATCAGGCGATCGCTAATATTTTGCAAAAAGCTCTAGCTACAACGGAATTACCCTCTACTTGTCTTGCCAGTATTTCTCCAGATTTAGGAGTTTCAGTCCAAGAATTAGTCACTCAAGACCGCTACCTCAATTTAGTCATACCTTATGGTCGCCCTAGTTTGGTCAGGCAAGTGGCACAAAAAGCCACGGCAACAGTTTTAAAAACCACTATTGGTAATTGCTATTTATATTGGTCTTTGACAGGAGATTTAGATTTAATTCGTCAGGTTGTAGTTGACAGTCACGATGGTCAGCCAGATGCAGTCAATGCGATCGAAAAAGTATTGGTCAATCAAAACATTAAGTCTTCAGCATTACAAGCTTTATTTAATAGTCTGCAACAACAGGGTTTTCATTTACGAGGGGACAAAGTGTTAGTAGAAGCATTTCCTGAATATCTTTCAGCGATGAAACCAGATGAATGGCGCAGAGCTTATCTTAAAAAAGTCGTAGCTTTTCGTTTTGTCGAAGATCTTCCTCAAGCTATAGCTTGGATCGATCGCTACAGTAGCGGTCATGCAGACTGTATTGTCACCGAATCCTATCGAGAAGGTCGCCAATTTGTTCGGGATGTGGATAGTGCTTTAGTTTATGTAAACACTTCTCCTAAGTTTTCTCGCAATCCTGAAGCAGGAGAAGATATATTTTTAGGAATGTCCAATCAGAAAGGATATCGCCAAGGTTTAATTAGTGTTGAAACTTTTACTACGATCAAACAAGTAATACAGGGTTAAATCATCTAACATAGAAAATTTATCAATGAGTTATCCAGAAAGAATTGAGCCACAATCGGGGCAAGAATCAGTATGGGATTATCCTCGCCCCCCTCGTTTAGAAAAGTCTGCTAAAGAAATTAAAATTATTTTTAATCAAATAGCGATCGCAACTAGTTCTAATGCCTATAGAGTACTAGAAACCAGTCATCCTCCCGTTTACTATATTCCTCCCCAAGATATTCACCATGAATATCTGCACCAAGCTAATGCTCAACGGTCTTTTTGTGAGTGGAAAGGTTTTGCTAGTTATTACGATTTAATAGTTGGAGATCGCCAAGTATCCAATGCAGCTTGGTATTATCCCCAACCTACAGAAAGTTTTACGGCGATCGCTAATTATGTGGCTTTTTATCCTAGTAAGATGGATGCTTGCTATGTAGATGGAGAATTAGTTAAAGCCCAAGCAGGGGATTTTTATGGAGGCTGGATTACTAAAGATATTGTCGGTCCCTTTAAAGGTGGTGCTGGTAGTTGGGGATGGTAATTTTTGGGTAATAGGCATTGGTGACAACTTAACGCTTTGTGTTTAAAGTCAAACGCTTTCAAGTAATAAGTAATAAGTAATAAGTAATAAGTAATAAGTAATAAGTAATGAGTAATAAGTAATAAGTAATAAGTAATAAGTAATAAGTAATAAGTAATAAGTAATAAGTAATAAGTAATTGGGATGGTTATGACCTTGAATTATTGCAGGAGCGCGAGGGCAATTCTAGATTTAACTCAAACTACATATAGGGTTTAAAAATAA